>JAKUPQ010000010.1:0-24488 GCA_022450665.1 Alphaproteobacteria bacterium
CTGACTATTTTGGAAATGCAGATGGCACAGGCAGCACAAGGCCATCAGCAACGGTTGGAAGAGATCAATGCCCAGGCCGATATCTCTGAATCACGGGCGTTATACAAAACCTATTATTCCGGTATTAGGTGGGTAGATGCTTTAAATGGCACGGTGCGGCCTGTGCTGGCTTACTCTTTCTTCCTTTTGTATTTCGTCATCAAATGTATGCAGTTTGCGATGGTTGATCTGGCCGACCCGTTGCCATGGCAAATTGCTGCCTTATGGTCAGTGGAAGATCAGGCAATCTTTGCTGGCATTATCAGCTTTTACTTCGGCCAGCGTGCCATGGCTAAGGTACGGAGTGGGCGATGAGACATATCACCCGCGATGGGCTAAATCTGATCAAGGAATTTGAGGGGTTTGAGCCTGAAATATATCTGGATGCTGCTGGTTTACCTACCATTGGCTATGGCCATCTGATCCGCAAGGGTGAGCATAAAATGTTCGAAAATGGGATTAGCGAGTCGGCAGCAGAAGCGTTGTTGGCAAAGGATGTACGTTCTGCTGAAAATTCAGTGCTGCGATTAATCCGTGTGCCGCTTACCGATGGCCAGTTTGATGCATTGGTATCATTCACTTTCAATCTGGGTGGTGGCGCACTGCAGCGCTCCACCCTACGCCGCAAGGTCAATCGTGAAGAACATGACGAAGTGCCACATGAATTTCTACGCTGGGTATGGGCTGGTGGCCGGAAGCTGAAAGGGCTGGTGCGCCGCCGTGTTGCCGAATCAGAGTTATATAAAAATTCAGGATAAATGATTATCAGTTGGCTGATCTTTCTGAGCGTCTTCCGGCATCAGCTTATCCAGCGTAATGCTGGCTGCCATATCTCCTGTGACATTCACGGAAGTACGACACATATCCAAAATGCGATCCACGCCAATAATTAGCGCAATGCCTGTGGGGGGTATGCCTACACTCTCTAAAATGGTTGCTAAAATAACAATGCCCACTCCGGGTGTGCCGGGAGAACCGATAGATGCACCCGTTGCCATGACGACCACCAAAATCATGCCGGATATGCCGATATCCACCTGAAACACCTGCGCTAGAAAAAGTGTGGCCACCCCCTGATAAAGTGCGGTACCACCCATATTAATGGTAGTACCAAGTGGAATGACAAAGCGGGAAATGCCTGAGCGCACACCCAGCTTTTCCTCTGTAGTGCTGAGTGTTAAGGGCATCACGGCAGCTGAGCTGGAAGTGGACAGTGCCAACAACATGACTTCTCTGGATGACTTCAAGAATTTGAGCGGATTCATGCGCCCGATAATGGCAATAATCAGAAGATACACACCCAATAAAATAGCCAGACCGATCAGCACGGTGGCAACATACACTGCGGTGGCCAGCAAGGTGGAAATTCCTACTCTGGCGCTGATGTTGGCCAGCAAGCCGAATACGGCATAAGGCACGAATTTAAGCACCCAGCTCACGATCACCATGCAAACGGATTGGATAGAACCGAGCAGATCAAGAATGGGTTTACGCTGGTTAATCGGCATAGCCACTAACGCAATGCCTATAATAACGGCACTAATAACCGTTTGCAGCATGTTGCCACTTACAAAAGTGGCAAGTGGGTCTTTGGGAAATAGTCCTGTCAGTAATTCGGGGAATTCTTTTAGGGATGGCATGCTCGCCGGGATAGCACCACTGGTTTCGGGAATACCTTCTGAGGCCACAATATGTTGGAGCAATGAGCTGTCAATATAGGCTCCGGGCTGGATAATCATGGCCGCTCCTATACCTATCGCCACGGCAATGGCAGTGGTAGCGAGAAAAAACAATATGGTAAAAATACCGAGCCTGCCGATATCCTCGCTTGATTCACCTGCTGCAATACCTCGAATAACTGAGGCGACAATCAGAGGAATCACAATGAATTGGATGGCTAGAAGGAATATCTTTCCCGGCAGCGCCACCCATCCGGCGATTAATTCCGAAGTATCATTATCCACCAGCTGCATGGTGGGGCCGATCAGAACACCAAAGCCCACGCCTAAAATCATGGCGATAATTACCTGTAGCCACAGCTTGCCCCTTACCAGACCAGTCAGGCTTGAGTGAAGATTAATGAGTGAGCGTGATAGTTCCAAGGTAACGCCTTATTTTATTTGTTAAAATGATGCCCACTCCCAGAATAGACCATAGTGTTAAAACTTCAAATATTCTTGTCTTTAACAACGCAGTTAGTCATTAAGCCGCTTTAATTTTTAGCTCTCGATTCACCTGATAAATCCCAAACAGAGTCAATGCCGCACCTGCGGCTGTCCAGCCGGTGAGTGACTCTCCAAAAAACATCATCCCCATGCTCAGGCCAAAAATCGGCACCAAAAAGGTAAAGACATTGGCACGGGTGAGCGGCGTGCGCTCCAGCACCCTAAACCACAGCCAATACACAAAGGCGGTGCCAAATATAGCCAGGCCCAAAAGCGAGAATAAAAACGTGCCTGTCCACTGTACCTGGCTTTGATCTTCCCATAAAAACGCCATTGACCATAGCGGAATACTGCCGAGGGTAAGCTGCCAACCCATGGCGCTTAACCCGCTCATGGTTCCAGCCATACCTCTGATTAACACATTGCTGACAGTGACCCCGAAAGCGGCCAGTATGATATAGGCCATGCCGAGTAGATAGCCGTTTGCTGTGCCGCTGATGGACAATTCCGGCATGGCGATGGTGACAATGCCTAAAAAGCCGATGATTAAACCCCATCTAGCTGGTGATGTCAGATACTCGCGCAAAAACATATGTGCCAGCACTGCGGCCATCAAAGGCTGGGTGTTGTTAATCACGGTGGCAATGCCGGGGGAGACATATTCCGCCGCATGGAACATGCCAAAAAAGCCAAGCGTGGTAGCTCCCAGACCAATGGACGAGAGCTTAATCCAGATTTGCCTGCCATGTGGCATTGCATGGCCGAGTGCCTTGGCGGCAATGAGTAGCACCATACCGGCAAGACTGGCTCTCATGGCAGCAAAGGTCAGATGCGGTGCATAATCAATGCCCACCGTAATCAGCGGGTAGCACGCAGACCACAAAAACATCACCAGGATAATAGGTAAAATTTTTGTCATGCATCACAATTCCTTTATCGCATCGGAATCGAGTGCTTTTATCACATGAATATCCCATAGTTTCTGAACGGCAAAATAGGTAAACATCACTGACCAGCCAATTAGCATCAATCCATTTAATACCTGCACGCCGGTGATAAATTGCATAGCTCCATGTGGGAAGACATCGCCAATCCCCAGCGAAGAATATGTGGCGGCGGAGAAGTAAATATAGCCAAAGAAATTATCATGGGCGATGCCGCTTAATGGCTCAAAGCCAAACGAATGCACCAACTCCCAATAGACAAAGCCGTATATCCAAACAGCAATTGTGTGGGCCGAGAAGATGGCGACCACCAGAAAAAACATCAGTGGCCGCGTGCGCAAATTACGTTTGGCTACGACTTTCAATACAATGCATAATATTTCATAAAAAATCGCCGTGGTGATCAGCACCAAGGCAATACTGATGATAATGGCTTCTGGTATATTTTCATTCATTTCCATGGTTATCTAGTTCCCCCATATAGCTGAGAAAACAAACCATGCATGGCCTTATCCCGCGCATCACTCATATCATGCAACGCTTTGGCAATTTGCTGGCTGGCCGTTTGCTCGGCTTCATAGAGCGTGCCTTCGGGCGTGGTGTTGGCTTTATCGATGCGCTGATCCTCGACCAATTTTGCCAGCCATGCCGTATGCCACATCCATGGATTGAGCTGTTTGGAAAACATTTTCCGACTCAGGCGCATCGGGTGCGTGTTTTTGAGCATATCAGCGGTGAGCGGGTTGGCAAATGCCTGTACCCAAGGACGGAGTGTCCAGCGATAGAGCGTATCATTTTGCTCAGAAATACGGCGCACCGCATCAAATGGTTCACTTGGCTGGCTCTCACACAGATCTTCAATCTGCCGCTCTTCAAACTGCACCTCATATTGATCATGGCGGCAATCGGGATTATTGGTGGGGTTGATGATTTTCATTTCATAGAGGCCGGGTTTTAAATACTCCATTTCCCGCACATGCTCCAACATGGCGCGATGCTCCAGCTTGGCGACTTTGGCGGAGACAAAAATACCCAGATGGCCGACATGTTCATTGATCATATAGGCAATGCGCTGGCCTGCTTTTTTGAGATCTGCGGTGGTGGGATAGACCTGGCGTATCCAATGCAATGCCTGGCGCGGCGGAGTAATATTATCGCCATGTGAGGCAAAAATCAGCAGTGGGTTGGTGATCTTTTTAAGATCAATCGTGCAGCCATCATCCAGCACCAGCTCGCCACGTTCCAGCTTATTGCCAACAAACAGGTTTTCCACGGTGGTGGTAATTTCTTCTTCACTGAGGCTGTAAAACCCTGTCCACCAGCGCTCAAATTCCAAGAAGCGATCACGCTCGGTATCGATATTAGCATAGAGGTTGTAATATTTCTCCCAGAGTGCGTTGGCAGGATTCAGCCTCTCAAAGTTCTGCACCAGCCATGCCCCGTCAAACGTGCCATTACCCAGATCGGCTAGAAAACGCGATATCCACACACCGCCTGCCAAACTGCCCATGATTTGCATTGGGTTACCTTCTTCACTGCTGGCCCAATAAGAAAGTGGTGATCCGTTGGTAATTACCGGGCCAGCCAGCCCCTCACAATCGGCGGCAAGAATGGTCAGCATCCATCCGGCCTGGCAATTCCCATAGAGAATCGGTGCTTTTCCGCCATGGAGCTTTTTGGCTTTTTCCGTGAACTTCCTGAGTGCCTGTAACACATCACTTACCGTTTGGTGTGGCTCAGGATCAGGATAGAACATCACGAAATAGACCGGATAGCCTTCATGCATGGCAATCCCCACTTCCGAATCACGCTTAAAACCACCAATGCCAGGGCCATGTCCGGCTCTGGGATCAACAATGATTACCGGTGGCTTTTCCGGATCAAAGCAATCTTTTAAACACACATCCTCAATCTCGGTGATTTTCAGCAGCGCGTAATTAGCCGGGCTGTCAAAAGTTCGGGCATCGAGCACCATTTCATATTTAAAATCCAAAAGTGGCGGCATGCCATTTTCTTCATGCTCAATCATATTATCGGCACGCTGGCGCAGCGTATCTAAAAACAATACCGAACGCTGCCAGCTATCTATCTGATAATTCCATGCATCAAACATCCAGCTCAGTGGCGATGGGGTTTCCTCTGCCACTTCCTCTGTGTTTGCCGCCTCTGCCAACTTGATGGATGGTGATTTGGTTGCTTTCGTTTTGGGTGCCATTTTCGGCTTGGTTGCGGCTTTAGCCATGATGTACCTCCTTGGTATGTTGTTGATCGCAGCAGGTTTGCGGTGCGTGCGATGTACAGCGCTTCACCGTTACTTCACACTCGGTTGGTATCAAATCACCTTTGCTGCCATGTTCAATATGGGCGGCATTGGCTTCGTCAGTATCGATATGCATTTCGGTGACAAAATCAGGATGGACGCGGATAGCGACATCCCGAAAAACCAGATCACGCTGGCCTGAATCAATGGCCACTTCCACCACGTCACCTTGCTGCAACCCGTATGTTTCGGCATCTTTAGTGCTCATATGGATATGCCGCTTGGCGACAATTAGCCCATCGGTTTGGATACTACCCGCCGAGCCACGCAAGGTAACACTCGGCGTATCTTTAACATCGCCGGATAGTCGTATATCGGCATGAATGCCGAGCTTGAAGGTTTCGGTTTCGGCAATTTCAATCTGATTATGCTCTCGGCATGGCCCCAGCACCCGCACATTCTGTATTTCGCCATCCGGGCCAATGATATCCACTTTCTCTTCTGCTGCCCAGAATCCCGGTTGGGTTAATTCCTTATATTTTGTGAGTGTATGGCCTTTGCCGAATAATTGCTCGACCGCAGCTTGCGTTAAATGCACATGATGCGCCGATACTGCCACCGGTATGGGCGGCAGAGGCTGTCGCTGCTTTACATCGTTTAGCACACGCAGCGTTTCCTGGGCGATCATCCATTGCTCACGGGTTTGGGTAACCATCACCCGAATACGCGAATGGGCTTGCTGTAGCTGCGGTGTTTCAAATCCTTCCAGCTTCACAGCGCGATTTTTATCTTCATCAAAATACAGACCCAGATACTCCATGCGCTGGCAGATACGTGCTCGCATTGAGGCCGAGCCTTCGCCGATGCCACCGGTAAAGGCCAGCACATCAAACCCACCCATGGCATTGGCATACGCACCGATATATTTTCGCACACGGTAAGCATAAATCTGAATGGCCAGCTGGGCGTTGGCATTTCCTCCCGTGGCCTGTTGTTCGATATCGCGCATATCATTGCCAATGCCAGATAAGGCTTTGAGGCCGCTATCATGATATAGGATATCTTCCACCTGCCGAGAAGATAACCCCGCTTCACGTTCCAAAAAGGCAAAGATGCCAGGGTCAACATCACCGGAGCGTGTTCCCATCACCAGGCCTTCCAATGCGGTCATACCCATCGAGGTATCCACCGATATGCCACGGTCAATCGCACACACGCTGGCTCCATTGCCGAGGTGACAACTAATGATGCGCAGATCTGCTGGACTGGTTTGCATCTCTTCTGCCACGCGGTGCATGACATATTTATGCGAGGTGCCATGAAACCCATAACGCTTCAAACCCATACCCCGCCATTCTTTCGGTACGGCATAAGTGGTGACGTAAGGAGGCATGGCCTGGTGGAATGCGGTGTCAAACACGGCCACTTGCGGTGCATCCGGCCAGCATTGCTGCGCCATACGAATCCCCGCCAAATTAGGTGGGTTATGCAAGGGTGCGAGCGGGATATTGGCTTCTATGGTGCGGATCACCGCGTCATCAATCTGGCAGGCATCTTTAAACACATCGCCGCCATGGGCAACGCGGTGCGCCACTGCCGTTGGTTCTGTGATGCCTTGCTCCTTTAGGATGCCGGGAATCTGCTTAATGCCTGCGGCAATATCTTCCAGCTTATCCAGCGATGATTTAAAGATAGGTGTTTCATCTTCAAAGACACTGAATTTAACTGAGGAGCTGCCTGCATTGATAACCAGAATCCGCATGATTAATCCCCCGGCGTTGGATGTACCATATCGCCGGGATTGGCATCTTTAAGGATGGTGCCTTCGCGGTAATAGTGATGGGTGATATCATCTTGGGGTGGCACATTGACCTGAATGCTGGTGGGATGATCAAAATGCCCGTGGTTGTAATATTTCAGCCACCAATAGGCAGTACATGCGCCAACAGCAATACCGCCAATAATCATCAGCCACGCTGCTGATTTAAGTAATACCGATTTTTCTTTATTGGCAAAATATAAGGTGATCAGTCCTGCGGCGATCACCGCAATCTCTAAAATGCCTGCGATATCTGCAGTGAATTGGTTCATGATAAGCCTCCTTTCATTAATACTGACGCTTTTGGTTTCATGGCTTTTCTCCGATAACACCAAATGCGTCCATGGTACCTGTACTGTAAACGCTACCCATATGATAAAGCACACAAATAATACCGGTAATTTCGATGCCGACTAAAATCCAGGTGACCACCTTCTCAAACAGGGCATCTTTTTCGGATAGGTGAAAGAGGATATAAATACCAATGGTCAGTGATAGTGAGTAAATCCCTAATGCAATATGTCCGCTCATCATAATCAACCTCCCATAATATTAAATCCGGCATCCACATAGACCGTACTGCCGGTGACCAGACGCGCTTCATCACTCACCAAAAACCGTGCATAGGCACCCACGCAATCAATGCTGATTAACTCATGCTCCGGTGACTTTTGCTTTGCCTGCTCCAATAGTGCATCAAAATGGGCGATGCCACCTGCTGCACGGGTGGCAACCACGCCCGGTGATAATGCATTCACCCTGATTTTCTTTTCGCCAAGTTCAGAGGCCAACTCACGCACTGAGGCTTCCAGCGCCGCTTTTACCGGCCCCATCATATTGTAATGCTCCACCACCTTCTGCGCCCCCAAATAGCTCATGGTAAGCAGGCTGCCACCATCTTTCATCAGCGGTTCAGCCAGATGCGCCAACCGGATAAAGGAATAACAAGAGATATCCATAGCGGTAAGAAAACCTTGGCGTGAGCAATCCGCCACGCGGCCTTGCAGATCTTCTTTGGGTGCAAAGGCGATGGAATGCAGCACAAAATCCAGTTTGCCCCATGTGTTGCCGATAATTTCAAACAGTGCTTCCAGCTGCGCTTCATCGGTAACGTCAAGCGGCACGGTGATGGGCGCTTTGACCTTTTCTGCCAATGGCCTCACATGCGGTTCGGCTTTTTCATTCAGATACGTGATTGCCAGCTCGGCACCGGCCTCATGGAAGGCTTTGGCGCAGCCCCATGCAATGGAATGCTCATTAGCAATACCAATAATCAATCCTTTCTTACCTGCTAGGCTGTTCATTTTTTATTACGCTCCTTAAATCTTTACCCGCCGCAGGCGCAGCGCATTCATTACTACCGAGACGGAAGATGCACTCATGGCGAAGGCGGCAAACATTGGGCTGATTAATATGCCGAACATCGGGTATAAAAGCCCAGCGGCCACCGGCACACCGGCAGCATTATACACCAGTGCAAAAAATAAGTTTTGCCGGATGTTGCGCATGGTTGCACGTACCAGGCGGCGAGCACGGACAATACCATCCAGATTGCCTTTGATCAGGGTAAAGCCTGCGCTTTCAATGGCCACATCTGCGCCGGTACCCATGGCAATCCCGACATCGGCTTGCGCTAATGCGGGTGCATCATTCACCCCATCACCGGCCATGGCAACTTTCAACCCTTTATCCTGAAGCTCCTTGATAATCCGAGCTTTGTCTTCAGGCAGAACATCAGCGCGAATCTCATCAATGCCCAGACGTGCCGCTACAGCTTTTGCCGTGCGTTCATTATCGCCGGTAGCCATGATAATCCTAAAGCCCAGATCATGCAGTTCTTTTAGGGCTGCAGGCGTGGTTTCCTTCACCGGATCAGCCACGCTGACCAGCCCGGCAATTGCGTCATCAAGCACCACGAACATCACGGTTTCACCTTCATCACGCCGTGCATTAGCGGTTTCAACCAGTTTGCCGCTATCCAGCCCCATATCGGAGATCAGTGCGGCATTGCCAAGCGCTACTTTATGGCCATCGACCACACCTTTTACCCCCTTGCCGGTGACCGCTTCAAAATCCGTGGCATCGGCCATATCCACCTCGCGCTCTTCTGCGCCACGCACAATCGCCTCTGCCAAAGGATGCTCTGAGCCGCGCTCTAACGAAGCAGCAAGGCGAAGTACCTCTGCCTCGTCATGGCCTTCTTCGGGCAGCACCGCCACCAGTTTTGGCTTTCCTTCGGTGAGCGTGCCGGTTTTATCGACAATTAATATGTCTACCTTTTCAAAACGCTCCAGCGCTTCGGCATTCTTAATCAACACCCCGGCTTGCGCTCCGCGCCCGGTGGCGGTCATGATCGACATCGGCGTGGCAAGCCCAAGCGCACATGGGCAAGCAATAATTAGTACCGCTACCGCTGCTACCAAACCGTAAGACAGCGCCGGAGCTGGCCCCCACATTGCCCAGCCAATAAAGGATAAAATAGCGACAACAATCACCACTGGTACAAAATACCCGGCGACCATATCGGCATATTTCTGAATCGGTGCACGCGATCTTTGCGCATTGGCAACCATATCCACGATTTGTGAGAGCATGGTATCCGCGCCCACTCGCGTGGCTTCAATGATTAAACTGCCTGTGCCATTGATGGTGGCACCTGTAACATCATCTCCGGCAACCTTTTCAACCGGTACTGGTTCACCGGAGATCATTGATTCATCGACCGAGGAGCGGCCATCCAGCACCTTGCCATCGACCGGCACCTTATCACCTGGGCGCACACGCAATTTGTCGCCAACTTGCACCTCTTCCAGCGGGATTTCCTCTTCCGTGCCATCTTCGCGGATCACACGGGCGGTTTTTGCTGCCATATCGAGTAATGCCTTAATTGCCGATCCGGTGCGTTCACGCGCACGCAGCTCCATAATTTGCCCAAGCAGTACCAGCGTTACAATAACCGCCGCTGCTTCAAAGTAGACACCAACATGGCCTTCGGCATCACGGAACCCATCGGGGAAAATATCCGGCACCAGCACCGCTACTATACTGAAAATATAAGCTGCGCCTGTACCCATGCCGATCAGGCTAAACATATTGAGATTCATGGTGCGGAAGGAATGATATCCACGCACAAAAAACGGCCAGCCCGACCATAGGATCACCGGCGTACCTAACGCTAGCTCTATCCAAAGTGTGGTGCGCTCACCGAAAAACTCTCTAATGGCGGTCAGCCCAACAAAGGGAGACATCGCTAAAATCAGCAGTGGGATGGTTAGAACCGCGCCCACCCAAAAACGGCGGGTAAAATCAACCAGCTCTGGATTCGGCCCTTCATCCTCACCGATAGTAGCCTTTTCCGGCTCAAGCCCCATACCGCAGATCGGGCATGACCCCGGCCCAGGATTGCGCACCTCTGGATGCATTGGACAGGTATAGACCGTGCCGCTAAATCCTTCCGGCACTTTATCATGCTCACCGCCTTTAACCGGCTTATCGCCGGATGCGTGATGGTGGTCATGTGTTTCGCAGCATGAATGATCTTCTTTCTTTGCTGCGCCGTGCTCATGTGAATGTGCCATTTAACTCTCCTCGGTTTTGTATTTGTGTATGAATAACCGCTCTCCTGCAAAAATAATGATCAGCCCAACCAGTGATGCCCATATGACCAGCATATCGGATTGCGCTTTAACCCATAAGAATGCGCCCAGCACGATGACATCGAGCACGATGGCGGTGATCAAAATAACGGCATTGGCCTCCACCTCTTTTCGTAAATGGCGCAGCACACCCCAATGGATAGCGATATCCATGATGATATAGAAAATCGCGCCGAGCGAAGCGATACGGCTAAGATCAAAGAAGATGGTCAGCAGCATGGCGATAACGATAGTATAGACCAACGTATGTTTCTGGATGCTACCAGGCATGCCGAAATGACTATGCGGCACCAAATCCATATCGGTGAGCATGGCCAGCATGCGTGATACGGCAAAGACGCTGGCGATTACACCGGAGACGGTGGCAATAATCGCAAAGCCCACCGTAAACCATAATCCCCACTGGCCAAAAGCCGGGCGTGCCGCTTCTGCCAAAGAATAGTCCTTGGCTTTAACAATCTCATCAACGGAGAGGTTTGCGCCTACGGCTAAGGTTACGAGCAGATAAATCGCCACGCAAATGCCAATGGAGATAATAATGGCACGACCGACATTCTTATGCGGCTCTTTAATTTCCCCGCCGCTATTGGTGATAGTGGTAAAGCCTTTAAACGCTAGAATCCCTAAAGCTACAGCCCCTAGAAATCCGGTAAATGTCGTTTCTTCGGGCTGTACTGAAATGCTCTCAAAATTAAAGCCGGAGGCATATAAACCACCCGCTGCCAGCAATACCAACCCGCCAATCTTCACAAAGGCCATGAAGAAGGAGAAGGTCTGGATGAATTTGTTACCTAGAATATTAACCAGAAACGCGAAAGCCAACAGCCCCACGCCGAGTGCCGGAACCAACCAGCTATCCTTTCCGACATCAAAGAGCTGGAGCGTATAGGTGCCAAAGGTTCGGGCTACCAGGCTTTCATTAATCACCATGGAGAAATACATAAGCAGAGCACAGGCGGCGGTCATCGTACCTTTGCCATAGGTTTTCTGCAAAAACATGGCGATGCCGCCTGCGCTGGGATAGGCATTGGACATTTTTACATAAGAATAGGCGCTAAATCCTGCCACCACAGCGGCGGCTAAAAAGGCCAGCGGGAACCATTCCCGCGCCAGCTCTGCCACCTGTCCGGTAAGCGCAAAGATACCTGCACCGATCATAACGCCAGTACCCATGGATACCGCACCCCATAATGTCAGGCTGTTTTTCTTATAATTCGATGATCTATCCTTATGTGAGTGTTCCACTATGCTTTTCCTATTTTAGTATATTTAATCGGCAGTTACGCTAGTTGAATACTCTTCTTTTTCCTGCATACAGCAAGAAGATTTTGTTTCTTTCTTTACTTCTTCAACTGGCACTTTTGCCTGCTTTTTCGAGCTGCAGCAGCATCCACCAGATGTTTGCGGCTTTGTAATTTGATTTTCTTTACCCTGATCCATGATATTTCTCCTTGTTAGTTATTAAATACGGTGTTCCATTTTGGAATGAAGGCTGGAACATGTGCCTTGTAATCATCCCACGCTTTACCAAAGCGCTCTTTGGAATCACGTTCTTCTTTTTTGGCTAAACGCCAATACATCACCACTAATATCGGGAACATGATCACCGTGATAATGGTTGGCCATTGCAGCAAAAAGCCGAACATGATGGCAACAAAGCCGATATATTGTGGGTGGCGCATTTTGGCATAAAGCCCGGTCACTGCCAGCTTTCCGGCACGCTGGGCTTTATAGAGTACATTCCAGGCTGCCGAGAGCATAATGAAACCCAAGCCGATAAAGACGATGCTAGCCATGTGTAGCGGGTCAAAATGCGCATTGCCTTCAAAGCCGAAGATCGTATGCAGCAAATGGCCATTTTCATGTGAGAGGAAATCCACCCCCGGATAATTAGCGGTTAGCCAACCGGAGAACAAATAGATGGTGAGCGGAAAGCCATACATCTCCACAAACAACGCGACAATAAAGGCTGAGAAGGCACTAAATGAGCGCCAATCCCGTTTGGTCTGGGGTTTGAAAAAACTAAAGGCGAAGATGATAAAGATCGCCGAATTAATGATAACCAATGTCCATAAGCCGTAAGCTGATTCTGTACCGTGCATGATTACGCCTCCCTGTCATTATCGTTATCATCATGCTGCCCATGACCGCCGTGGCCACCGTGACCTCCATGCATAAATACATGCATCAACGGGCAGAGTAGCAAGATCAGCAGAAACCAGTTCTCTGCGATATGCGCCCCATGTGCTTTAATGAGATAGTATCCACCCACAGCAAAAAGAATGACCAGCAGCATACCTGTATTGGTTTGCCACCATTTTTCCTTATGTTCCGGTTTGTGATAATGTTCGTGATCGTGCTGCATATAGCGCTCCTTGTTTAGTGTTTGTGATCACCGTGATCGTCTTTTTTGTCGTGCATCATATCCTTCATCTCACCATCTTTACCGGGATGCTTCATGCCTTCATGCATCGGGCAATCTTCACCTTGCATGCACTGCTTGGCGTCATGCTCGCCCTTATGGGCCTTCATTATTTTAGTAATGCGGTAGACTTTGTCTTCACCCAGCACGATATGAAAATTTACCATATCCCCTGGCTTGACTGTTTTCAGATCAACAGAGTCGGCAACATCTAAGTCCATTGTCATTTCCGGCCATTTAAGAGCTGGTATAGGATCGTGCGTGATATTAACTTTACGGTTCATCTGACTGATGCTGTGAATGGTACCTTTTCCCATAACAGCATCTTGTTGGTGCATTGTTTCATGGTGCTGGTGATCTCCGTGTTTTTCCTCGTGGTGACCGGCATAGGCTGCCACTGGCAAAGTGAATGCTGAGGCAATCAGTAAGGTTTTCAGTATCGTTTTCATGTGTTTTCTCCGTTTCCTAGATAGTTAATAAATGGACAGTGCTTTGTCGGAACTTGTCCGCCAGGGCAATCTTTGGCAAAGCGTTCCAGTGATACCAGCGCAATTTTTGTATCTTCAATTTTCTGCTTAAATACGCCGATCTTGCTTTCCACCATGATGAGGATATCACCGCATACTGATGGATGATCGTCTTCGGACATGGTGAGAAGTTCTTTAATTTCCTCTAAGGTGAAATTCATCACCTTCGCACGGCGCACAAAAAGCAAAATACGCAATGCTTCTTGTCCATAGACACGGTAGCCATTGGCAGCACGCTCTGGCTTGCCAAGCACGCCGAGCTTTTCATAATAGCGGATGGTATCGGTGCGAACCCCGCTAATGTCCGATAGTTTTCCAATGGTTATGTAGCTTTTCTTATCCATAATGCCGCACTCTACACCTTGGAGTTAACTCCAAGGTCAATCCTTTTTTTACCCGTTACCTTTTTCTTGTTTGGAACCACCAACCAGCTTGTCACACAGGCCGCTTGGCACTTTAATCCACTCATTGGGATCGCTATCTTTTTTAGCCAGGGTGGCGCAGGAATGTTTATTGGCTTTGCTGGCGCATTCATTCATGCCTGCCTTGACCACGCCGTAGCATTTTTCTTTGCCATCACCTTTTTTTGGCTCCATATGGGCGCTGGCATCTGGCATGTTAGCCAGTGCCGCCGTTAGGATGCTGGCAGCGGTCAGAAACTTGGTTTTTTTATTCATCATTCATCTCCTTTGGTGGGTTGGTCATTGTAATAGTGATGATGTGGTAGGTTAGGCGGTTATTGCTTTGCTCAATTAGGAGCTTCACCTGATCTCCGGCACTCAAATGGTCAGTTTTCACGCCATCTTTTACCTTCCAATCCATAGTGGTCTCTGACCAGCCGAGTTTTTTGATTGGCTCGGTCGTGATATTTAAAGTGGTGGCGCTAATGACCTGATTGATGACACCAATCGCTTCTGCTGCTTTTTTCGTTCCACCATGGGCGGATGCATTCAGCGGTAACAGCACAGCCAGTAAGGCAAGAATAAGAGAGGTGTTAATGCGCGTGATCATGGCCATCCTCCTGCTTTTCTTTTACTTCACCGTGGCCGCCATCTGGATGGGCATGGCCGCTATGGCCTTCACCGCTGCTGCTGATACTCGGCATCGACATTACGCCTAAGCCATGGCGATAAACCAGCTCACCACCTTTCCATGCGGTGGCGCTTAAGGCTCCGGCGGCAATCAGCAATGTGATTAAAAATGGCAATCCCACTTTGACGGAGCGCCGGTAAATAGCCGCTGACCACAATGCCAGTACGGCAAATGCGGCGGCGGTGGGCAGCGCCCAATTTCGGTGATCGGTCATGGCAATATGGGAGGGAGTATCGTGATCCACCGTGTTATAGGCATCAAGCCCTGCAATGACGGTGATGATGGTGACCAATGCGCCAAGCCATAAATTGATATGCGCGACTTTAAGCGCCGTGGCTGACCATTGTTTACCGGAAGCTAATGTGCCAAGCAGAAATAGCCCGGTGGCGGTGATCAGCAAAGCGACCGTGAAATGCACAAACACGGGGTGCCAGTTGGGGATGATTTCGGGCATAAATATTCTCCGTAAGATCTGTATTTACGCCTAATACGCAGGGAATG
Source organism: Alphaproteobacteria bacterium (assembly GCA_022450665.1). Taxonomy (GTDB): domain Bacteria; phylum Pseudomonadota; class Alphaproteobacteria; order Rickettsiales; family VGDC01; genus JAKUPQ01. The sequence continues at coordinate 15,426 of JAKUPQ010000010.1, forward strand.
GGGTTACCCCTCAAAAAAAATGCAAATGCTAAAGAGCAAACCCCACATACCCTTGTAATATTACTGCTGGCCCTGGTTACCCATCCATTTCTTATGCCATTTATTGTTGTGCATATCGCCCATGCCCATATCTTTGTGCATTTGCTGCATTTCTTTCATATGTTCCTGCATGGCGGGGCAATCATCATAATTACCGTTACACTCTTTTTCCATTTTATCCATCATATTGCCCATATTTTGGTGCATCTGGCGCATGGATTTCATGTGATCTTGCATGGATACATTGTTGCCATTGCCGTTCATCATCTGCATACACATAGGGCAGCACATCATCATGGGCGCGTTGCCATTGTTTTGCATCTGCTGGTTCATTGACGAATTTGGCTGATTGTTACTTTGGGCATAGACCGTCAAAGGTATGGCGATTAATGCGAGTGCTAAAAAGCTCATGATCTGTTTCATAGTATTCTCCTTGGTTTGGTTAGTTGGTTAGTTGTTGAACGGATGACGTTTTAGCTTCACCGAGCGTGCTGAATAAAAGCAACGCCACGCCGATGAAGATAAAACTGTCGGACAGGTTAAAGGCAGGCCAGTGATAGCCAAGGGCATGGAAATCCAGATAATCAAACACGGCGGAAAACCTTATCCTATCTATGATATTGCCAATGGCTCCGCCGATAATCAGCCCCAGCGCCAAAGCGGTGGAGCGATGGGTGACCTTCCTTAACCATACGAATAGCCATGCTACGATGAGCATGGCGACAGCTGAAAGAATCCACTGACCGTTTGGGATATCTTGCAGCATGCCAAAGCTGATGCCGGGATTCCACACCGTCACCAGATTAAAAAATGGGGTCACCACCACTGGCGCTTTTGCTCCTGCGATGGTGGCAAATAACACTTGCTGGGTGAGCTGTATCAGCAGCAGAGCAATCGCGGCGATGGCCATACCAAATCGTGTCATGACTGCCTCGCTTCTTTTAGCTCTTTGATGGCCGAGCGATAGATGCGCCATGCGCTGCGTAAAAATAAAACAGCAATGAAAAATGCCACAATAATATCCGGCCAGTGGCTTTGGGTGAACGCCACGCCAGCGGCTGCCAGCATGACCAGCACATTGCCAATGGCATCATTGCGGCTGCAAATCCACACTGATTCACGGTTACTGTCACCTTCGCGGTAATGATAAAGCATCCATGCGCTGACAATATTAACAAGCAGTGCCAGCAATCCAATAGCGCCCATGATTTCAGCCTGGGGAACTGCTTCGGTAGCGGCACGGTAGATGCTATTGCCGATGACCAGCAGGCCAAATAGCCCCATCGTGCCGCCTTTAATCAGCGAGGCTTTGGCGCGGGTAGCCAGTGCCTTATCCAACACATAGAGCGAAATGGCATAGTTAAAGGCATCGGCAAAGAAATCCACCGCATCGGCCAGCAATGCTACCGAGCCGGAATACAGGCTGGCGATCACCTCGACCAGAAACATTCCAGCATTCAGTGCCAAAATAATCCAAAGAATTTTCCGGTAATTACTATCGGCTACATTGCCGCCAGCGTCATTATCACAACAACTCATAGTGCCTCCTCTTTGCGTTCTTTTTTGTGGAACAGCCGGTACAGGGCTGGCAGCACCAGCAAGGTCAGCGCGGTGGAGGAAATGATCCCGCCGATCACCACCGTGGCCAGTGGCCGCTGTACTTCTGCACCAGCACCGGTATTTAGTGCCATCGGGACAAAGCCGAGGCTGGCTACCAGTGCGGTCATCAGGATGGGGCGCAGGCGGGTTAAGGCACCTTCAATGATAGCTTGGTCAATCTTCATACCCTGATCTCGCAATCCACGGATGAAAGACACCATCACCACACCATTGAGCACTGCCACACCAGACAGCGCGATAAAGCCGACACCTGCAGAAATGGAGAGTGGGATATCACGCAACCACAATGCGGCAATCCCTCCTGTTAGGGCCAATGGCACACCGGAGAAGATCAGCAAGGCAGCGCGACCTGAGCCAAACGCCATAAATAGCAGGCCAAAAATGAGTAGCAATGCCACTGGCACGACAATCATCAAGCGTTGCTTGGCGGAAATCAGCTGTTCAAACGTGCCGCCATAATCCACCCAATATCCGGCAGGCAGATCGACTTTTTGCCTGATGGTTTGCTGCACATCTTCCACAAAGCCACCCAGATCACGTCCCCGCACATTAGCGGTGACCACCACGCGGCGCTTGCCATTCTCACGGCTGATTTGGTTCGGGCCATAGATGATGCTGATATTGGCGACCTCTTCCAAAGGCACATAATCTGGACGCATATCCGCGCCTTCCTGCTCGGCATAAGCAAGCGGTATGGGCAGACGTTCCAAGGTTTTAATGTCGGTGCGCAGATGCTCCGGCAGGCGCACGACCAGATCAAAGCGCCTGTCACCTTCAAAGACCTGACCGGCTTCTTTGCCTCCCATTGCCACCTGTACTACTTCCTGCACATCAGCAATATTAAGGCCATACAGATCAAGTGCGGCACGATCCGGCAATACGGAAAGCACTGGCAAGCCGGTAACTTGCTCTACCTTCACATCGGCAGCACCTTCTACGGCTTGTAAAGCAGTGCCAATATTTTGTGCGGATGCGAGCAGCTGATCAAGATCATCACCATAGAGCTTTATGGCTAGATCACTCCTTACTCCGGAGATCATTTCGTTAAAACGCATTTGAATCGGCTGGGTGAATTCGTAATTATTCCCCGGCACTTTCTTCAAGACAGCTTCAATCTCCTCGACTAGCTCTGCTTTGCTTTTGCTGCTATCCGGCCATTCATCGTGAGGTTTGAGCATCACAAATGTATCGGCAATATTAGGCGGCATCGGGTCGGTGGCCACTTCCGGCGTACCAATCTTAGCAAACACTTCTTTGACTTCCGGGAATTGACGGATGTGCTTTTCCACCTCGATTTGCATTTCTACCGATTGACTTAAGGACGTGCTTGGAATGCGTAATGCCTGCACCATGATGTCGCCTTCATCCAGATTAGGGATAAATTCCGACCCCATGCGCGAACCTACCACCAAACTTAGCAGCACCAAGGCAGTGGCACCGATAATAATCTGTTTGGGATGCACAATGCTCCATTCCAACATCGGTCTATACCACTGCTTGGATTTGCGGATGATGGCGCTTTCCTTTTCCTCCACCTTGCCGGTGACAAATAATGCCACGGCTGCGGGTACAAAAGTGATAGACAATACCAACGCAGAGAGCAACGCGGTCACCACGGTAAAGGCCATTGGGTGGAACATTTTGCCTTCAATGCCGGTTAAGGCAAAGATGGGTAGATACACCACGGTGATGATGATCACCCCGAAAATACTTGGTTGAATCACCTCGGCAGTAGCTTCGGCGGTGAGCTTGAAGCGTTCCTCTTTGCTTAACAGTCGCCCAAATTCATGCTGGGCCATACCAAAACGCCGGATACAGTTTTCAATAATGATCACTGCGCCATCAACAATCAGTCCAAAATCCAATGCGCCTAAGCTCATCAGGTTTCCGGAAACTTTGTTTTCAACCATGCCGGTAATAGTCATGAGCATGGAAATAGGAATCACGATGGCGGTAATCAAAGCAGCACGGATGTTACCGAGTAGTAAAAACAGAATCACGATCACCAACAATGCGCCTTCAAGCAGGTTTTTTTCCACCGTCCAGATGGTACGATCCACCAATGCGGTGCGGTCATAGACTGCGCGAGCCACAATACCTTCGGGCAGGCTATCGTTAATAATATCCAGCTTACTTGCCACACGCTGCGCTACGTCACGGCTATTTTCACCCATCAACATCATAGCGGTGCCAAGCACAATTTCCTGATCATTCATGGTCGCAGCACCGGTGCGAAGCGGTGCGCCAAGTTTGACATCGGCAATATCACCAATACGGATGGTCAGTTCATCACGTTTGGCGACAATGATATGCTCGATATCATCAATATCTTTGACCTGACCGGGAACACGGATCAGATATTGCTCGCCGCTTTTTTCGATATAGCCTGCACCCACATTATCATTATTATTTTCCAGCGCTTCGGTCACATCGCGTACTGTCAGTTCATAAGCAAGCAAACGCTCCGGATAAGGCATGACATGGAATTGTTTTTCATAGCCGCCGATGGAATTAACCTCGACCACGCCTTTTAAGTTTCTAAGCTGCGGTACGATGATCCAATCCTGCACGGTGAGTAAATCCATCGAGGTGTAGGGTGTGCCATCTTCTTTGACCGCCCCTTCTTTGACTTCCACCACGTAAGAGAATATCTCACCCAATCCGGTGGCAATCGGCCCCATGATTGGCTCTAACCCTTCGGGGATTTCACTTTTAATTTGCGATAGGCGCTCATTTAAGAGCTGACGCGCAAAATAAATATCGGTGCCATCTTCAAACACCACCGTCACCTGGCTCAGACCATAGCGCGAGAGAGAGCGGGTATGATCCAGCTTGGGGATACCGGCAAGCACGGTTTCTATCGGGAAGGTCACGCGCTGTTCTACCTCCAGCGGCGAGTAACCTGGCGCATTGGTGTTAATTTGCACCTGCACATTGGTAATATCCGGCACAGCATCAATCGACAGCCGGTTGAAATTATAAACGCCTAAAGCCATCAGGCCGATCACGCTGATCATTACCAGCCATCGGTGTCTTATTGAGAAATAAATAATATTTTCTAACATCATATGCTCCTAATCGTGATCTTCCACCTCGGATTTACCGAGGTCGGCTTTAATAATAAAACTGCCCTTGCTGACATATTCTTCACCGGCAGTTAGCCCGGAAAGCACTTCCACATATTGTTCATCAGCTTTTCCTAACCTAACGGGGCGCATCTCATAGGCATTGCCTTCTTTGACGAACACCACGGACTGATCTTTCATTTGTTGAATGGCATCGCTGGTCACCGCCAATGGCACATCATAATCGGCCAGATACACATCACCTTCCACTGTCATGCCGGGTCGCCATTTACCTTGCTGGTTTGGTATGGACACCACCACAATCACGGTTTGGCTGAGTGGATCAGCGGTGGGCAAAATAAGCGTGATAGGTGTTTCGATGCTTTTGCCATTTTGCAGTGTGTGTACACGTACTTGCTGACCCTCCTGTACCTTATCAAGATTGCGAGGGAATACGTGAAACTCCGCCCATACATTCGATAGATCAGCGATGGTAAAAATGGCATCCTCACCGGCAACACTGCCGGTATTGGTATTTCGCTTTAGCACCACACCATCGGTGGGCGCGTTAATGCTATACACTCGAAGGCTTTCATTGGCTTACACCGTGGCCAGCTTTTGGCCGTATGTTACCTTGTCACCCCAATTTACGTTGACGCTTTTAACTACGCCGGGAAACCTTGCACGCACCTCAGTGGTGGTGTTACGGTTAAGCATGATACGTCCGGTTAGGGTCAGCACCTCATGAACGGTGGCAGCACCGGCTTTACTGATTTCAACACCCGCCGCTTTTGCCGCTTCTGCATCTATTTCCGTTTTACCTTCCTCATGCTCTTCTTCATGTTCATCGTGGTCATCATCTCCAGCCTGTGCTTGGGATATCCAACTAACATCGGCAGCAAAAAGACCACCTGCCAGTAATGTAAAAGACAGTAATATTATGGATAATATTTTCATTCTTGTTCCTCCGTAATTGTTGTTAGCCGCTCTACATTGGCGCGAGCGGTGTGATATTCTTCTAATGTTTTGATATATTGCTCTTTGGCCTCAAACAGAGTGCGCTGGGCATCCAGCACCTCCAGATAAGGGAAGCTGCCGGAATTATAACCTTCCCGTGATAGCGCAAAAGCATCCTCTGCCGATGGGATGATATCGGCGGTAAGCGTTTGTGCCTGATGGTAGCTGTTTACCATTTCTTCCAAACGGTGATAGAGCATATTACGCAAATCAATATGCGTGGCATCGCCATCACTTTGTGATTTACTCAGATTACTTTTTGCACTGGTGATATTGCCTGTGTTGGCATTAAACACTGGAATGGGGATGGACAGACCGGCCATAAATGCCTGGTCGCCACTTTCACGTAAATCCCGCACCCCAAAGCGGAGCTTTGGATTAGGGATGGCCTTTGCCTTTTCCAGCTCATACAGCGCTTCTTGTTGATTACGCTTTACCTCCCACTGTTTAATGTCAGGGGTTTGTAATAATTGCGCCTCCACCTCTTTTTCGGTAGGTGGCGCAGTTAAGCGGTATAATGGGTCGGCTTCTAGCAAGAATTCTTCATCATGGCCTGTCCATAGACTGGCAAGTACATGCTTGGTGTGGTGAAATTCTCGCTGTGCGCGTTGATATGCGACCTTGGCGGTGGATACGGTAATTTCTGCCTTGCGCAGCTGCACCTCCGGCTCAAGTGCTGCGTTGACCCGCTTTTTAACCGCTGCCAAGAGCGTTTCTGCCAAGGTTTTTCGCTCCTCGCTGAGTGCCAGCATTTCTTGCGCGGCCACAGCATTATAATAGGCGATTTCAACATCACGAATAAGGTTATAACGCTCCATTGTCTGGCCGTATTGCCCAAGCATAACCCCTTGTTTGGCTGCTTCACTGCGGCTGGAAACCTTGCCGCCAATTTCAAGTTCCTGCGCGATGCCATAGGTGATTTCAGCGCCATTAACGCCACTTAAATTACCGCTTCCTGCAATATCCTCTGCTTCAAATTCAAATTCAGGGTTGGGCCAAGCGCCTGCCTGATCCTCCGCACCTTTGGCAGCTTCTAGCTGGGCTGCTGCGGATTTTAAGCGTGGCGAAGCATCCAGCGCTTTTTCAATGGCATCGGATAAGGTCAGCACCGAGCGATGTTGGTGGCTGGCTTCCTGATGCGCTTGTGCCTCGGCTGCGCCGTTAGGTTCCGCTGCCCATACGGGCTGGGATAAGGCAGTGCTACCCAATAGCCCCACCGCGCACAGCGCAGGTAAAAAATAGATTTTCTTCATTATAGATTCCCAAATACATTGCTAAACACGTATCAATCGACCGCTTATTGCCAGCTAAATATGGCCGCAATTAAGCGTGACGCAGGCACACGTATCCTGCGAGTTTTACGAGTTTAGGATTGGGGAGGTTTTGAAGGCGGGTAGTTTAGCTGAGAAAAATAATTATCACCCGCTCGATTGTGTAGTGCTTGACTAGCGATGGCAACATACTCAGCTTTGCCATGCAAGGTGGAAAGATTGCTGTGGTTATGGCAGCAAGAGCAAAAATCGCATAATGCTTTGCCCGGATTATCATCCTGATTGCCAATATCATCAATGGTTACAACATTCAAAAAATTGCCGCATAGAGCCTCATCCGAGCAGTCGGCAGCCGTAGCACTGGCGATATTCATCGTCAAAAGTGCAATAACCATTATGAGTGAAGACAATTTTTTCATAAATGCATGTATATCAGATAATTATTAATTTTCTACTTCTATTTTCTGATATCTTCTTCCTTCCCATAGATAGTAGATCACCGGAATCACAATCAGTGTCAAAAGGGTAACGGTGACCATGCCACCGACCATTGGCAGAGCGATACGGCGCATGACATCCGACCCCAGACCTTCGGTAATAAAGATCGGCAGCAAGCCAACCATGGTGGTAAGCGCTGTCATCAGCAACGGTCGTACACGCAATACCGCGCCATGCTGAATGGCATCGGATAGTTCGGCGAGTGATTTTGGCGGATGATGGCGCACTTGCTGGTCGATATAGATCAGCATCACCACCACGGTTTCAGCCGCAATGCCTCCCGTTGCAATAAAGCCTACACCTACCGCCACAGAGAAATTATAGCCTGCCAGATACAGCGCCCACATACCGCCAATCAGTGCAAATGGCAGGGAAAGCATGACAATGAGTGAGCGATCCAGCCTGCCAAAATGCAGCATCAACAGCATGAAGATAATCAAGATGGCCGATGGTACGGCAATTTGCATACGTGCTTTGGCTTCCAGCATTTGTTCAAACTGGCCTGACCATTCCACCGCATAGCCTGCAGGAAACTTCACTTTGTCTGCTACCACACGCTCGGCTTCGGCCACATAAGAGCCAATATCCCGATCTGCAATATCCACAAACACCCAGCCGGTCAGCCGCGCATTTTCTGATTTGATCATTGGTGGGCCTTCGACAAATTCAATCGCTGCCAGCTCACCTAGCGGAATATGCTGGCCCTGCGGCGTGGGTACTAAAATATCGGCTAAATCTTCTGGATGTTCACGGAATTGCCGCTCATAGCGCATCATAATGTTATAGCGCTCCCGCCCTTGTACGGACTCGGAGATCTTCATACCGCCCAGGGCTGTTTGAATGACACGCTGGAACATGCCCAAATCAATATTCTGGCGTGCCAGCTCATCACGGTCGGGAGTAATTTCTAAATATTTACCGCCAATCACCCGGTCGGCAAAGGCAGAACGTGTGCCTTCCACATCTTTCACCGCCGCCTCGATATCGAGTGCAATGCGGCTGATTTCTTTGAGATCAGCGCCGGAGATTTTAATGCCAACCGGCGTGCGAATACCGGTGGAGATCATATCCATGCGGATTTTAATCGGGTAGCCCCAGCTATTGACCACACCGGGCAGCTTCACCCGTTTATCCAAATCTTTAATCAGATCTTCGACCGTTAGCCCATCGCGCCACTCATCTTTGGGTTTGAGTTTGATCCAGCTTTCAATCATCGAAATGGGCGCGGGGTCGGTGGCGGTATCGGCGCGGCCCACCTTGCCAAAGACATGATGCACTTCCGGCACGGTTTTAATCAGCCGGTTGGTTTGCGAGAGAATTTCCTTAGCCTTAGTGATTGACACGCCCGGCAAAGTGGTGGGCATGTAAAGCAGCTCACCTTCATACAAAGCTGGCATGAATTCCGAGCCGGTGCGCCATAGTGGGATGGACATGCTGAGCACTAAAATACCGGCAACCAATATTGTCATCCATTTACGTGCCAGGGCCAGCCTCAATAGTGGTTTATAAAATGAAATCAGCCAGCGATTTACCGGGTTTTCTTCCTCTTTGCG
>JAKUPQ010000010.1:24498-45585 GCA_022450665.1 Alphaproteobacteria bacterium
CTACCGCGTATCAGCCATAGCATTAGCACCGGCACCACGGTGACCGATAGGATCGAGGCGAAGGCCATCGCGTAGGTTTTGGTAAATGCCAGTGGTGAAAACAGCCGGAACGATTGCCCGGTTAAGGCGAATACCGGTAAGAAGGAGACGGTAATAATCAGTAGCGAGAAAAACAGCCCTGGGCCGACTTCCTTGGTTGCAAGCAAGATGGCGGCGCGTTTATCTGCGGCACTGGCATCTTCGCCCATATCCGAGAGTTTGCGGTGGGCGTTTTCGACCATCACAATCGAGGCATCGACCATGGCACCAATGGCAATGGCAATCCCGCCCAGCGACATGATATTAGCGGTGATGCCTTGGGCTGACATTACGATAAATGCGGCCAGCACACCCAGCGGCAAGGTAATGATCGCCACAAAGGCTGACCGGGCGTGCAGCAGGAAGATGATGCTGATCAACGCTACCACAATACCTTCTTCAATCAGCTTGGTACGCAAATACTCTACCGCGCCCTCAATCAAAGGGGCGCGATCATAGACGGTTTCAATCTCCACACCTTCGGGCAGGCCGGGTTTTAATTCCTCCAGCTTTTTCTTTACGCCTTCAATAACGGTCAGTGCATTTTCGCCGGAGCGCATCACTACCACGCCACCAACCACTTCACCTTCGCCGTTTAATTCCACTACGCCACGGCGCAATTCCGGTCCCTCAATAATACGAGCAACATCGGAGAGTAGCACCGGCGTACCACTTTTGGCGTAGACCACCACTTTTTTCAGCTCTTCCAAATTGGTGATATAGCCTTTGGAGCGGATCATCAGCTCCATTTCGCCTTTTTCAATGACGCGTCCACCCACTTCTTTACTGGCAGCACCGACCGCAGCGGTAATGCGGTGCAGCGGTACATCATAAGCACGCAGGCGGTTGGGATCGACCAGCACTTGGTATTCTTTAACAAAGCCACCCACGCTGGCAACTTCGGAAACACCTTCGACCGTGGCCAGCTCAAATTTCAAAAACCAATCCTGCAGCGTGCGAAGATAAGCCAGGTCATGATTGCCGCTTCTATCGACTACGGCATATTGATAGACCCAACCGACACCGGTGGCATCCGGGCCAATCTGCGGCACGGCATTTTGTGGCAGATCTCCCTGAATTTTGGATAAGGCTTCAATAACGCGGCTTCTGGCCCAATATTGATCGATGCTATCTTCAAAAATGATATAGACAAAGGACGTGCCAAACATCGAGAATCCGCGTACATCCTTGGTCTTTGGCAAGCCCAGCATGGTGGTAGAAAGTGGGTACGTCACCAGATCTTCGACAATTTGCGGAGATTGGCCGGGAAAATCGGTGCGGATGATCACTTGCGTATCGGATAGATCAGGGATGGCATCGAGCGGCATGTTTTTGACTGCAATCCACCCGGCTACCAGCAAGGCCACCATCGCCACCATCACCAACAGCTGGTTGCCCACCGACCATTCGATGATCTTGGCTACGCCGGATTTGGTGGGGTCATGGCTTAGATGATCATTAGTGTCCCGCATGTGCGCCTCCTACCGGTGCGGTTGGCGCATCAGGTATTTCGGCATCAGGTTTGTCTGGCCATTCCTGCAGCATCGGATGGCCTTCACCATAAGGATTCGCCGGTTCATCTTCGAGCTGCAGCCATAAATTGCTGGAGCCATGATCCATAAATAGTTTCAGACCTTTTTCTTTGTAATATTCCGGTTTGCCTTGCAATAGCCACGGTTTTAGCGCGGTCATTAAATCGGATAATCCTGCCCGGAGTTCTTCTTCGGTAATACTGTCCTTGGCAGAGATAATGGCACGTTCGGCGGCTTCTAAAATAAATTGCAGCTTGGTGCCGCGGAATTTTGGCATCAGATGATCATTGAGCTTCAATGCTGGCATTAGCATTTTGTCATCAAACTCGGCATTGCCGGTCAGGCTTTGCTGCATATAGATGGCGGCATCGACCAGATGGTTGATCATCGCCAGCTGATCCTGCTTCACCTCTAGCAATGATAGCGGCGTTTGCACTTTTTGCAGTTTGCGGAAGGATTCACGCAGCGCACTTTCTGAATCCAACAAAAACTGGCTGCTGACGACAATCTCATCGCCTTCCTTAATGCCGAAAAGCACTTCGGTGCGGCCTTTATTATGAATACCCACTTGAATATTGCGCGGCTGGAAGCGCCCGTTACCCTCGGCAACCACCACAAAATCGCCTTCTGAGCTTTTTAAGATAGACTCGGAAGGAATGGATAAGCGTTTGGCCACATCGGTTTCAAAATCCACATCCGCGTATGCACCGGGCTTTAGAGCACCATCGGCATTATCCAACACTAACCGTACCTGACCGGTGCGGCTGGCCGGATCAATGGTGGGGTAGATATAATCAATGCGCCCGGTACGTTCCACACCACCTAAATTGGGAAAGGTGACCGTGGCTTTGCTGTCTTTGGATAAAAAGCGTAAATCTTTCTCTGCCACGCTGATATTGATCCATACGCTGGAATAATCCTGAATCTCGGCGATTTGCATGCCGGATTTTACATAGGTACCGGCTCTTACATTGAGCTTGCTGACGATGCCATCGGTGGTGGCATAAAACGGTACATTTTGAAATTTCTTGCGGTTCTTTTTAAGCTGCCCCAGCGTCATCTTTTGCACGCCCAGTGATTCCAGGCGCTTGGCACTGGAGTTGATGCGCCCGGTAGCGCCGGTGGCAAGAGCAGCGATATAATCCTGCTGCGCCGATACCAGCTCAGGGCTGTAAAGGGTAAAGAGCAAATCACCTTTTTTCACTTCATCACCCACGGCAGTGATTTTTAGATTTTCCACCCATCCGGCCACGCGGCTGGAAATATCCTGCTGCAGGCGAATATTTTCGCTAACCAACCCATAGCTTCTAACATCGGTACCAAAGCGTGCCATGGTCGCATTTTCTGTGCGCACTCCGATATTTTGAATGGTTTCCGGTGCGATGGTAACCTTGGTGCGCTCGTCACCTTCATGAGCGCTGTGATCCTCCTGGGCATCACCACCTTCCATTGGCACCAAATCCATACCGCAAATGGGGCATGAACCCATTTCATCGGCAATGTAATGCGGGTGCATCGGGCAGGTATATTTCTGCGCCTGGGCGAGTGCCGGTGTGATGGTAAAAGCTATTAGTAGCAGCAATAATGCAGGTAATCTCATTACTTATCTCCGATGATATGGCTGTTAAATTCAGCGGCTAGCATTAGATGTTGCGCACGCTTTTCAGCCAACTGTGATTTAATGGTGAGCTGGTTGATTTGGGCATCGAGCACCGTATCCAAATTGGTTTCGCCTGCTTCATAGGTACGCTCTGCAGCGGCAACCATTTCATCCAGCGCCTTGTCTTTTTCGACAAACACCATGACATTATCCAAGGTGGCATCACGCTTGCTGGCCAGCGCATCTAATTTACGCTTCCACATACGGCCTGTGTCATCATAAGCATTCTCAGCGCTGCGCTTGCTGGCTTCTGCCGCTCGTAATTTGGGCTTTTGATTCCATTCATACCATAGCGGGATGGAGATGGTGGCCTGCACGCTAAACCAATCATCACCACGGAAGTTAGCGCCGGATTCACGCTGTTTATAAATGGCCTGAACGCCGTAATCAGGGCCGAAGGCAGCATCGGCAGCATCCACGTCTTTATCGGCAATATCGATATCCTCTTTGGCAATAAGCACCGGATAGACGCTTTCGGCAGTGCTATCCCATGTGACTTGCGGTATGTTGGGCAGTGGGATAGCAGGCACTTCACCGACTAGGCGAACCAACTCCGCTTCAATATCATCGCGCTCGGCTTTTAAATCATTGAGTTTGCTTTCAACCAGTGAGCGCTCCACATCCACCTCGGAAAATCGCCAGTACACACCGCTACCGGATTCCAGGCGGCCTTTAAAATATTCCTCCAATGATTTGTAATGCTCCAGTTGTTTTTTGGCATAGGCTTCCTGTTGTTTGACTTTATCAAGGCTGGCCAGCATTGAGGTGAGCATCGCTTTTAAACGCTGCATGGTATAATCGGCAATGAGCTGTTGCTTGGCGGATAGCTCTTCTTGTCTTTCGGATTTGGCTTTGCGCAGGGAATAGCTGGGGATTTGTTGTTTAAAGCCGATGACCTTGGAGCTGGGCAGGAATTGGTCAAAGGCCGGATCATTGACCGGTAAATTATCAACGCCGAGTATGATGTTTGGATCAGGCAGCCCCATTTCGCCATCGGAGAGTTCTTTAAACCGTGTGCCTTGCTCTAATATCTGGGTAACTTGCGGGTGCTCGGCCAAACGCTGCACATACATATCAAAATTCTTGGCATCCGATGTTTCTGCGTTAGCGCTGGCAGCAGAAAACAGGATCAAAAAGGTTAGTATTAAAGAACGTATGGCCATATGGTTTCCTCGTTTTATTGGCACTGGTACGAAACATATGCGTCTATCCCTCAAAAATTCTTTGCTAATTTTTCAGCTAGAATTTTACGAGCGCGATAGACGCGGGTTTCCACCGTTTTGGGGGTGACATTTAATAATTCTGCGCAGGTTTCCTGCGAATTTCCTTCCACTGCAAACAGGATCAGCGCTGTTTTGAGCTTATGCGGTAGTTTCTGGATTTCCTGATCAAGAATAGTCAGTTGTTGGCGCGTATCGGCCAGATCTTCCACGTTATTGCCAGGATCAGCTATAACGTCATGGTAGGAGCTGCTGCTTTCTTCACCGCCAATGGTGGCATCAAGTGATAAAAACTGTCTGACTTTTTGTTTTCTACCCCAATCACGGCACAGATTAATGGCGATTTGGTAGAGCCAGGTGGAAAATGTATAAGCGGGTTTGTAGGTTTCGGCTTTGAAATGCAGGCGGATAAATGTTTCCTGTAAAATATCATAAGCGGCATCTTCATCTTTAACGTAGCGGGAAATAAAGGCGAACAGCTTATGCTTATAGCGGCGCATCAGCTCATTGAGCGCTTCTTCACGACCTTCGCTTACCAGCAGGACGAGGTGTTTATCCTCTGTGGTATCGTCAATCGTTTCATTATTTGTTCTCGTAAAGCGCATCGGTGACCATCTGCTCCAATTTTTGATTCTGCTCATCGGTTAGGATGGGGCGCATCTCAAACAGATGTTCCAATGTCGCCTTTTGCAGCTCACCCATGGCGTGGTGAATTTTATCGGTGGCAGCCTGTACGTTCGGGCTAAAAGATTTATCAGCTTTAATGGCTTCGGCCAGCTCCATATTGGCCAGGCGCATTTGCTCTTCTAAATACATACGGCGCTGACGGTAGCGCTTTTCAATATCGACCAACTGATTGTCTTGCTCGGCAGTGATATTGAGACGATCATGCAATAGCTTATGCCAGCCTGCCGCATCCGTATGCTGGTTATGATCATGCCCTTGCATGTAATGGGTGCCGATATATTGACCACCAAAAGCAACTGCCAATAATATCAGTACAAAAATGGTGGCGTTGATATAGCGTTTCTTCATCTGATGCGCTCGATTAGATTGGAAGTTAAATATGGTGAATTGGTGCTAAATACACTCATGCCCAAGGCATCACCACTGGAGGCAATAGCTGGGCCAGGATTCATCACCGGGCTGACGGTAATGCCGATCACCAAAGCCATGGCGATGGCCGCCATACGAAATTGCGGCACGGCAAATGCGAGTGCCATTTTATCATACCATGGCTGCACCATCTCGGCGCTAGCAGCATGGATTTTGCGCCATACATCTTGTTCCAGCCTGTCCAATCGATGGTCGGCTGGGGCTTCATTAAAGTGCATGGCAAGCAATCTGTTTAGCATTTTATGTATCATTTATTGTTCCTTGTAGCCTGATTTATACCCCTTATACGCGGTAATAGCAGCCATCCCTCAATTTTTTTTGAGAATGCCAAACAGACTTGCTTCATATTACCCTATCTAACAAAAAAATCTATGTTTTCCAGCAAAATGAGTGTGTAAGCACGCTAACCTAATAAAACCGGGGGATGCTGAAATTCCGACTAAAAATGTTTACTTCTACCCTGAATAAACTATGCTGGATGACGTGACGAGGCGTAAGAAACCTCTCAAACATACGTTGATGTAAATCAAGGACTGCGTGTTCGCCAAATTGTCCCTCTTCGACTTTATGTCGGGAGGGCGGTGGAATATAACACCGGCTTGCCGGGAATACATCGCGGGCCGGTTTGAGGCTTTTCTTAACCTCCCGGCACCAAGTTTGGTGCCACATGAGGGATACCTCGTTACAGTAATGTAGCAATAATAAGGAGGTAACCTGATGAAAAAATCACTTACAATCATGACCATGGCGGCGCTTTCTGCCTGCACTACGTTGGGTAGTGTAGAAAAGGAAGCACTGCGTGATCGCGGCATTGCCGATGCCAGGCTGCAGCCAAAAGAAATGCATCTGGCTTATTTGCAATGTTACGGCCTGAATCAATCAGATAAAAAAAGCTGCAGACGTAAAGCTGCCCAGCTGGCCACATCGGGTCGCAAAGATGCCAGCACCTGGGATTATATTTTACCGTTTGACTATGAGGCGGAGCGGCTGGGCTTCAAAGCATTTTTGCAGGATCAGGGCAAGAAATGCGCCAGTGTGAATGAAGGGCCGAAATATAACACGGATAGCAACGTTTATGATGTGATCTGCACCGATGGTAATCAATACCAGATGCGGTTTGATGGCAGTGCATCGGCATGGGAACTGGTGAAATGAGGCAGTACCATGGCAAGCATCAAACGAGAAAAGCATCCGCTTAACATCAAAATTGGTGAGCGCATTCGCTCTGGTCGTAAGGCATCAGGTTTAAGCCAATCCGAGCTGGGTAATGCGATCCCAAACCCAATAACCTTTCAGCAAATTCAAAAATACGAAAGCGGGAGCAATCGGATTAGCATTTCAATGCTCTGCGAGATTGCGGAAGCACTACAATTACCCTTGCCGTATTTCCTGGAAGATCTGCAGGATGTCAAAACCATGTTGTCTGAGGTGGAGTGGAAGATTTTGCACAGCGTGCGCGGCTTGTCAGGTGAATCCCAACAGGCTTTAGTGACGCTATTAAATGAAAAAACGGCGGAGTAGTTTAAGCGGCGCGGAGGCGATAATGACCTTTGCCATCAGATTCAATTAAGTTGCGCCAGTGCGGTTGGCTTTTAAACACATCCCGCATTCGGTTGCATTGCGAGCCGACATCATGCAACAGCACTTTGCCATAAATCCAAGGGTCTCCACCTTCGTGTGCATTGTGTAACTGCTCCACCACTTTGGCCTGAATGTTGCCGAGGTGAAAATTTTCATCCTCATAAACCACATGCCGATATTGATTGCTATATGCAAAGCGGCGACCATTAGTTCTTTTCCTATCATAATAACGATCATGCTGTAGATGGTCGCTATAAGCTGGCTGGTGATTGACAGTCGTCACTTCATACTCTTCTTCAAATGCTGTCCGATCATAATTTGTCACCAGCAGATCACGAACATAAACTTGCAATGCAGGCTGGTGCGGTTCATCGGCAATGCGAATGTCGCTATGTTCTTTTTCATCTACGGTTAAAAAATGAGTGAGCAAGGATTCACCTCGTTGAAACAGCATATGGCAATCTTTAGCCCGAATTCCCACCAACCCTTCATAATGCTCAGAAGTAGCTGTATGAAATTGATAACCTTCTTCTTTACCACGCTCAACAAAACATATGGGGAGCCAGACACATACCCGAAGCAAATTATTTTCGACTGCATACATCACTTCATCGTGAGATATGCTCCATTGTTTTTCAATTATTTCCAATCGAAAATAGTTCTGCTTGGGAAGTGCCATATCCTGCCTCGCTTTTTCATATTATTATCTGTAACAATAGTTGTTACTTGATTTGTTACGGATAAAGTTTTATATAAAATATCCGTGGCTATAATGCAACCAAAACTATATATTAGCGCACCCCAACACAACCTATAGGATAAAATAACTTGACAACAAGAACAGCAAAAAGAGGTCGTCCGGCAAGGCCAACCAAGGTGATGCGAGTCCCTCTGGAATTGACAGATCAGATCGAAAATTATTGCAAAAAAAGCGGCTATCGCTTGCCGTTGCTTACCGGAAAAGTACCTGCGGGTTTTCCACTCAATGCAACTGACCATATATCTGAATGGGTAGATATGAATCAGATGATCATCAATGATCCTGACAATATGTTTTTGATTGAAGCAATGGGTGATTCCATGGAAGGCGATCATATTTATGAAGGTGATTTGTTGATAGTCGATGGCTCAATCCAACCTAAGCATGGCATGATTGTTATTGCTGCCGTGGATGGTGAATATACCGTCAAACGCTTTTTCAAAAAAGACAATGCGATTAAGTTGGTACCTGCCAACTCTAACTATCCGGAAATTGATATCTCCAAAGATATGCAGTTTGCTGTTGCCGGTGTCGTGGTGAGATCATTGCATCAATTTGCATACTAAACCTTGAATCTAACTCCTAGGAGTTGACTCCTTAATCCCCACTCCATCCACCACCAACCCCCACCCAAGAGGGTTGACATGGCGCATACCCTAAAGGGCAGAGCATTTCATGTATCGAATACATGACTTTTACCCTCTTTTTGCACCTTTTCGGGAAGAACCATCCCCACCTTATCCCCCTTTGCTCCTCATTTCATCCCCCTCTAATCCCCACCTGGGGCATGTTTTTGCATTTTTGTTTAGTTTTGCTCCCCCTCTAATCCCCATCTTGTCCCCACCCAAATACTCTAAGCCTTATATTTCCTGAATTGTAGAGGGGGATATTGCTCCCCCAACGACCCCTCTACCAACCCCACGACATCCCCACCTATCGTTTGCAAGCCTTGTGTCCGAACAGTTCGAACACAGGAGGCAAACATGAACGATTCACACGAAAACAAACCTATCTCAGTATTTGATGAAATCTGTCACATCACCATCGAGGCTATGTGCCGGATGGATATGGAAGAGTTGCTGTATTGGAAAAAACATGCAGTACGCAACCTCGACCGGGCCAAATTAGCTAAGGGACAAATTGAGCTTGCCCTTTCGCTTAAACAGCAGGCGCTAGACAAAAGTTCCAGCGAAGACCCCAACCAACCTTCAATGCTGGATTAGGGGTTAGCGGATGGCGATGGAATGGTTCCGAATGTATCACGGCATGCCTTTTGATACCAAACTTCGGGTGGTGGCCAAACGCGCTGGCCAGCCGATGGGTGTCGCGGTGGTGGTGTGGGCTTGCATACTTGATGCCGCCTCACAATCCGACCCGCGTGGCATCGCCGTGATTGATGCGGAGGAGATTGCCGTTGCCTTAGATTTTGAGGTGGAGGCGGTGGAAGCCGTGCTTGCTGCCATGCTGGACAAAGGTATGATGGATAAAGATGGTCACCTTGAGGCGTGGGATAAGCGCCAGCACACCACATCCACCGAGCGTTCTAAGAAAAGCCGCGCCAAGAAAAAAAGTGGTGCAACGGGTGGCAACGCCGCGCAACTCGGTGCAACAGCAGGCAACAGCTCGCAACGCAAAAACAGCAAAAAATCACCAGATACAGATACAGAAGCAGATACAGACTCAGATGCAGAGGAGAATACAGATACAGATTCAAAAAAAGATTCAAATACAAAAAACAGAACGAGAGAAGAAAAGAAGGAGTCTGAGGAAGAAAAACAGCAGAACTGTGGAAAAGATGCAGATAAAAATCAAAAGCAGATTTTACAGCAGATGGCAGATATCTGGAACGAAGAGGTGCAGAGTAAAATCACACCAAACCAGAATGCCATACTCACAAAAAAACGCAAAGAGCTGCTTACAGCCAGATGGATAGATGAATTTGCAGAGGATATCAGAGCATGGCGATATTTCTGCGAAATCATAGGCAGATCAGAATTTTGTCTTGGCAAAATTGAAGGCAAGGATTGGACGATTGACCTGACCTGGGCAGTGCAGTCATCAGATCGGGTGGCCAAGATTCTCGAAGGCGGCTTCTCAGGAGGCAAACACCCATCCAAACCACCGTCATGTGATATTCCTGAATTCCAAGATGCATGGGATGAGGTGCTGAGGCGCTTGGCACACCACCATGGCAAAGCTGCCATTCGCAGCTGGTTTTCTAACACCGTTATCACCAAAGCCGAAGACACGCCAGATGGCGTGATGCTTACGCTTGAATGTCCCCGCGAATTTGTGCGCGGCTGGATTGAAAAACATTTCCTTGCCGATTTGAATCACCACTGGCGCGAATGTGATTACAGCTCACGCCCTGTGATCGGCATCCAACTTCAAACCAAGGAGGCCGCATCATGAACGGAGAGCAGCTACTGCAGCAAGCGCTGCAAACATTCGAAGAACGCCGCGCCAATTATGGCCAGGCGAAACATCACTTCCGAGAGGTGGCCAGGCGATGGTCGCTGATTCTGAATTGCCAGGTCACCCCGCAGCAAGTGGTGATGTGCCTGATTGAACTCAAGCTGGCGCGGCTCAAAGGAAATCCCACGCATCTCGATAGCATCATCGATATCGCCGGTTACGCGGCGGTGATGGCTGAGGTGTTTCCGGAAGATAACCAAGGAGGACTTCGCAATGAAAGAAATTAAAAAATGGACAGTCACCGATGTGGCGGATCGGTTTGAGGAAGCGGCTTGCACTCTGAAACGCTTACCACCGGTGAAGGTGCAGGGATATTTCAATGCCTGGCCGGAAATCGTTCGCACCGTGATGGAGCAGCTGCAGGCCGACCGCTTGCCCATGCGCCTCGGCCCACCAGCACCGGATGCCATTAGCCGGATGGAAGAAACTATCCAATGGATTTTCTGGCTCGATGATGAAGATGAGCGCCGCCTGATTTGGCTGCGTGCCGCCCGTGTTCCATGGAGACCCATTTGTTGGCGATTAGGCTGTGGCCGTACCAAGGCATGGCAGATGTGGACATATGCACTTCTCAAGGTTGTCACTCGCCTGAATGCCAAGCAGGGAGGGCGTTAGCATGGTGTTGAAAAAAAAGACTAAACAAGATGAACAAAATCTGTTATGCATAGACATATCATCGCCAGAGGTGGGTGAAAATGACCCTCTCGCGCCTTATCGTCCCCACATAGACCGTTTTGACCTGACAGAAGAGCAGAAGCTCGAACTGGTCGGCACGATTATAGCGATTGCCGACATGGTGTTGGATGTACGGTTTGGGCTGATAAAATATCCGCATCAGTGCCAGAAACCAGTTGATGAAGTTGGCGCTTCGATCAATGGTGATAGGCATGAAAACTAATGCAAAATCAGTTATTTATTGCCGGGTTTCCAGTCAAGCGCAACTGAAAAAGGGCGATGGGCTGGCAAGCCAAGAGACGCGCTGTCGTGAATTTGCACGCATGCGCGGTTATAGCGTTGAAGAAGTCTTTTATGATGAAGGCATCAGCGGCAAATTGCTCGACCGCGCCAAGATGCGCGAACTGCTGGAGTATTTAAACAGCCATGCGCAGAAAGAACCTATCGTTGTTATCATCGACGATATTAGCCGATTAGCGCGAGACCTTGAAACACACATACGATTACGCACCGCTATCGCCGATGCAGGCGGCAAGCTGGAATCTCCGGCGATTGAGTTTGGTGAAGATTCAGACAGCCGTTTGGTGGAGCACTTGCTTGCATCCGTCGCCGCTCACCAGCGTGAAAAGAATGCCGAGCAGGTAAAGAACCGCATGCGAGCACGAATGCAGAATGGCTATTGGGTATTCAATGCTGCCATCGGATACAAGTTTGAACGCAAACCCGGACACGGAAAAATATTGGTGCCAGATGAACCCGCTGCCTCAATCATCGTTGAAGCGCTAGAAGGATTTGCGGCAGGACGGTTTGAAACTATTTCAGAAGTGCGGTGCTTTTTGCTGTCTAAGCCCGGCTATCCGCGTGATCGGAATGGGGATTTGCACGTAACAAAAATTCGCGAGATGCTAGAGCGTGTACTTTACACGGGCTATATGGAGTACAAGCCATGGGGAATTACGCTTCAGCCCGGCAAACATACGCCGCTTATTGACTTTGAAACCTACAACAAAGTGCAAGCGCGACTACGTGGTCAGGCGAAAGCTCCGGCTCGGAAGGATATTCGGGAAGATTTCCCGCTGCGAGGCTTCGTGCTTTGCGGCACATGCCATACACCAATGACAGCATGCTGGTCAGCTGGACGGGCATCGAAATATCCATATTATCTTTGCCGAAACAAGGAATGCCCTGATTGCAAAAAGTCGATCCGTAAAGAAAAGCTGGAAGACGAATTTGAAGGCATCTTGCACGAATTACAGCCAACGCCCGATCTGGTGTACATCACCAGAGAGGCGGTCAAGAAGGTTTGGAAGAAGCATAAAAATGGTCACGGATTAGACCGCAACGAGTTGAAGAAGCAACTCAAAGAACTGGAGCGAAAAGCGGAACAATTAATGGATCGTATCGTTGAGACCGATAGCGAGACATTGGTCAAAGCCTACGAAGCGAAGATCACAAAGATTGAATATCAGAAAGCAGAAATTAGCTCAAAACTGGCAAGCTCACTGAGCGGCCCGGAAAGTTTTGAGGAGAGTTTTCAAACCGTCTTTGATTTTATCGAAAACCCGCAGAAACTTTGGAATTCTGACAGCTTAGAGGATAGAAGATTGCTACTAAAACTCGTCTTTACCCGCCCATTGGCCTACCACCGAAAAGACGGTTTTCAAACCGCCGCTATCGCGCTCCCATTCGGGCTTTCAGGGCAGTCGATTAAGGGTAAGTCGGAAATGGTGGAGGATAGCGGAATCGAACCGCTGACCTCTTGCATGCCATGCAAGCGCTCTACCAACTGAGCTAATCCCCCGCTACGCGAGTGCGAAGGTCGATTTTGTTCATTTGTTCTAAGATTGCAAGCGTTTTTTACATTTACGGGCGCATTTGGGGTTTGCTTTTTGCTTTCACAGGTTATAATTCGCCGAATCTGAGGATAGGAAAAGGATACAGGGTGGCAGAAAACTATGCATTTGGAACTATATGCGCCGTAGTGGTGACTTATAATATCGGCAATGAATTTGATACTTGTTTCAACAGCCTTAAAGGACAGGTTGACCACGCAGTCATTGTTAATACCAGTACCGATAATGGTGCCACCACCCGTGCATTAAGCCATTTAAGCCAAAACGATAATGCATTTGCAGACGTGTTAGAATGCCCGGAAAACAACTTGGCGATGGCGCAAAACATGGGCATTCAGCATGCGCTGGCGAATAACTATGATTGGGTATTACTGCTTGATCATGACAGCCGCTTGGGAGCCGGCATGATTTCGTCAATGGAACATGCCTATAACAACGCAGCTTCGCGATTAAATATCGCGGTGATTGCTCCCAACCTGCAGGATCCCTCGGTTGAAACAAAACAACGCTATTTGCTTGCATGGCATCATTATTGGTTTAAGCAGCAAACTTTCGATGAAGACACCCCCGTCATTGATTATGTGTTATGCGTTGCCGCTTCTGGCAGCCTTATTCCTGCCCGTGTTTTGCGTGTGAATGAATTTGCTATGGATGAAAGCTTTGTTATCGACTATATCGATACCGATTTTTGTCTGCGTGTTGGCGTGGAAGGCCTGCGAATTTTAGCCGTGCGCGATGCCAAACTCATCCATCGCATTGGCGAACGCAAGCAACATAAATTTTGCGGTCTGACCATTACCACTACCAACCACTCCCCCCTGCGACGCTATTATTTATACCGCAATCGTCTGCAAACATGGAAACGCTATGCATTTGAGCATCCGAGTTTTCTTATGTTCGATCTGTTGCGCACGGTTTATGAAATGTGGCGAATTATTCTATTTGAAACCAATAAAGCTAAAAAGTTTCAATACGTTGTTAAGGGAATATGGGATGGTCTGCGCGGGGTGCGTGGCCCCTGCCCCGGCGTAGATATTACCCGCGCCGGAGTGCTTAACAAAAAACGCATATCCGGTTAGACTTGGCATTCATGTAATAATTTGCTACACCCTACGCATTGCACAGCGCGAACCCAGTAAGATATTATGACACGACATTCTGCTACCACTATCCATAATTCCGGCGCTTATCCGCAAGTACGGTTACGCCGCAACCGTCGTACACCTTGGCTGCGCAATCTGGTGGGCGAAAACCGCCTTACGGTGCAGGACTTGATTTGGCCGGTATTCGTGCAAGAAGGCACCAATAAACGCAGCGCGGTAGATTCTATGCCTGGCGTATATCGCTTGAGCATTGACTTACTAATAGAAGAAGTAAAACGCGCCCACACTCTGGGCATTCCGGCTATTGCGCTATTTCCGGTGATTGACGACGCCCATAAATCCGAAGGGGGCGATGAAGCATATAACCCCGATAATCTTATATGCCGCGCCACCCGGGCAATTAAAGAGGTAGGGCTGGATTTGGGCATTATCTGCGATGTGGCGCTCGATCCTTATACCAGCCATGGGCAGGATGGTGTCTTGGCTGATAATGGCGATGTGGAAAACGATTCCACCATCAAATTGCTATGCAAACAAGCGGTGGTGCAAGCGCAAGCAGGATGCGACATTATCGCGCCGTCTGATATGATGGATGGCCGTGTGGCAGCAATTCGCGCTAGTTTGGACGAAGCTGGCTTTGCCGATGTATCAATTTTATCCTATGCGGCCAAATATGCCTCATGCTTTTATGGCCCCTTCCGTGATGCGGTAGGCAGCGCCATGAATCTGGGCAAACAAGGCAAACGCACCTACCAGATGGATCCACCCAACAGCGATGAAGCCCTGCGTGAAGTAGCGCTGGATCTTGCAGAAGGCGCCGATATGGTAATGGTCAAACCTGGCATGCCTTATTTGGATATTATCAGTCGAGTACGGCAAAATTTTAATGTCGCTGTATTTGCCTATCAGGTAAGCGGCGAATATGCGATGCTCCGCGCTGCAAGCGAAAAAGGTTGGTTAAATTGGCAGCAAGCAATTTTAGAAAGCCTCATTTCATGTAAGCGTGCCGGAGCAACAGGCATATTCACTTATGCCGCTATTGAAGTTGCTGAATATTTACGTGATGGCTGTCCGTTAAAGCCATGTTGCAGGTAGGCGATGAGCCAGCTCAAAGCCGTGATTATCAGCTGCCTGATGCTCGTTTTGGTGCTGTGCCTAATATATGGATTCATGCAAGGCATTACCATAAGCTTTATTTTAAGCGGATTTATTTTGCTATGTGTGCCGGCGTTTTTGGTATTGGTAAATTTTCAGCACCCTTATTTCGGCAATACGCAGTTAGATGAAACGTCAGCTGCAAATAAACGAAAATTTCTGGATAACACGCCATCCTTATTGCGCATAATAATCAGTGCGCATATACCGCTTTTATATCTGTTGGGCAAAGAAGCTTGGCAATGCTATAGTGGCGAAATATGTCTAATTAAAACCGTGGGCTTATCACTACTTTACATACCACTTATCATCACCAACAGCTTTGCATTTACATTTTGGCTATGCACACGCAAGCGAAGGCCAAAATTAAATAAGACTTCATAATCCGCATACGACAGTAAACCATTCTTCGCCCATCCACTCCCGCGTTACATGTGCGCCTGCAAATACCTGTTTTGCATTTTCTAAATCTGCTGGGAATTTGGGCAGAATATATTTCTCATCGCTGGCCACACCATGAATTTGCTCGCCGGGATGCGGATGCATTTCCAGCCCGTGCAATATACCTGTGAGCAATACTCCAAACATGGAGGCTGGATCGGCATCGGATCCAGCTAAACGATATTCTATGTGACAGCGTGAACCGGTTTTTAGAGGAATCCGCATAGTGACACTGCGATTATTCCCTCCCCAACAAATATTCACTGGCGCGTCAAATTTTGGTACAAAACGGTTATACGAATCTTTTTGCGGTGCTGCAATAAATGTCGCTTCGGGTGTAATGTCTAATAAGCCACCCAAACATGCAGCAAGCGCGGGGCTGAGATATTCATCTTTTTTTACAAACAAGCGCGTACCCGCAGCATCTTCCAGATGAACATGCACTTGCAATGCACTGCCGTAATCATCGGCGAAGGGCTTGGCATCCCACAAAATATGTAATCCGCGCTTGGCTGCCTTTTCCATCAACAGCGCTCTGAAATCATGAATCGCCTGCACCATGGCCACTGGGTTGTTACAGGCATCAAACCCTACTTCATATTGCCCTTTACCATGTTCGGGTTTAATGGGAGTAATGCGGATGTGATGTGCCTCGGCATCTCGTTCTACTGCGGCATATGCGGCACAAATAGCTTTTTCATTTTCGGGCTGATCCACATACCATTCCAATTCGCAGCCTACATAAGGAGTAACACTATGTCGGGTGCGCAACGCCTCCACTAATCCGGGTAGACGTAACAGCGCCAGTTGTGACGCTGCATGCCATGTGGGCAATATGTGTGTGTGCTTAACCATAGGGGTATTTTACCACTAATAATATAAATTTGGCGTAAAAAAAGCCCGCATAAGCAGTTGCATATGCGGGCTTTTTACGCAAATTTATTGTAATTTATGCTACTGAATCAATCCATTCAGCAATTTTGCTTTTTGGTAGCGACCCAACTTTGGTTGCCACCGCTTCGCCGTTTTTGAAAATAATCATGGTAGGGATACCACGCACACCATATTTTTGTGGGGTGTTTGGGTTTTTATCAATATTCACCTTTGCCACTTTTATCTTGTCGGATTTTTCTACGGCAAGCTCATCCAGCAAAGGGCCTATTTGTTTGCAGGGGCCACACCACTCGGCCCAAAAATCTACCAATACCGGCGTATCGGAATTTAAAACATCTTTTTCAAAATCGCCGTCTGAAATATGCATTGTAGACATAATAACTCTTTCTCCTCCGAGTATATTTATACATTTAGTTTGGAACGCTTCTAGATTCTATCCGCTAGGCTTGCAAAGAGTCAAGGGAGGACACAAGCAAATCTTCGGGAATATGCATCAATTTAGGTGCTGCCGTCCATAAAAGTGCACAATAGACCGGCTTTTGCGGATATATTTGTTGCAATGCTGCACGGTATATCGCCATTTGCCGAATATATGTTTGTGGCACATCGTCTAACGTTTGTGGTGGGGTGCGCTGAGTTTTGTAATCAATCACCCACACCCCTTTATCTGACACATACAGCCGATCTATTTGTCCGGTTAATATACGTTCATTATTACTAGATTCCAACTTTATCAGTCCACTCACCGGCACTTCTGCCAGCGAGCCACTAGCAAATACGGGTGCCATTTGTGCATCCTCTAACACAGAAATCACTTCTTCTTGCAATGATAACCGCTCTGCCTCATTCAAACTTGAATACCGGATAAGATAGTGCTCTATAGCTTCGCGGCGATGCTCTGCTGGGCTATCAGGTATCCATTGTAAAATACGGTGAATCACATTCCCACGCTCAAAACGATTGGCTTGATCAATGGGTGATAGCACCTCACCGCCTCCGCTGGCTGAGGCCTGAATATGCTCGTCGTCACTGCGTGAGGGCACTAAAGGCTCAGGAGGGTACGGCTCTGCTTCAGGCTTGCTGCGCAAATACTCCGGCATATCTGCTACATTATCTTGCATAAGTGCAGTGCGGTTTGCTTTGGAGGGCACAGACTGAACCACATGAAATTGCCAGATTTTCACTTCTTCATCACCAAAAACACGGGTTGTTTGCTCCATGATGCTTTGTGCGCCGTCGTGAATCCAGCGATACCAGCAATTATCTGCTATATCCTTGCGGTTGCCAGTCAGCCAGCCGCCAATATACAGCCGGTCTTCTGCGCGGGTCATAGCGACATACAGCAAACGGCGATATTCTTCTTCCTGTTCGGCTTTGTAAGCTTCACGCAGGCGATGGGAGTAGTCATCGTCTTCCGCTTTCGATGGCGCCCACAGCATCACCCGCCTGCCCTCATACTCTGTCCATAATGGCGGATGATTTTTATTGCTTGGCGTATCGGTTGTGTCTGGCAAGAACACAATAGGCGCCTGCAGGCCTTTAGAGCCATGCACCGTCATAATACGTACGGCGTTTTGCCCTTGCTCCATATCGCGCTTAACTTCGGTTTCGCCACTACGTACCCAATGCAAAAATCCCTGTAGCGATGGCACATGAATACGCTCATATTCTAAACATAGCGATACGAATTCATCCAGCGGATCGAACACTTCATCGCCCAAACGCTGCGCAAAGCTATGGCGCTTTTCATGGGTTTCCAGTACCAGTGAAAACAGCTCGAACGGGCGGATATAATCCACCTTATCCAGCAATGCCCGTAGGTATGTAGCGGTATCTGCAAGCGCTTCGCTTTTTTGCAAGCGTGACCACAGGCTTTGTCTGCCCCGGTTATATGCCAGTGTAAATAGCTGTTCTTCGGTAATGTTACAAAGGGGACTTTTTAAAATACATGCCAGATTCAAATCATCTTCAGGCAATAGCAAAAACTCTGCCAATGCCAATAAATCCATTACCGCAATATCATTCGTCAGCACCATGCGATCAACCCCTGCCACTGGTACTGCAAGCTGCTTCAACGCGCGCACAAGATGATGCATAAAGGTATTACGGCTACGCACCAGCACCAGAATATCTCCGGGTTCAATGGCGCGACCTTGTGATTCAAGCTGTTCTTTACTACGTAACCAGCCATGCACTGTATTGGCTATTCGTTCAGCCAATAACTTCTTTGAATCCTCTTTAACTACAAACTCTTTACTTACCTCCCATATATTGCGCTGCTCGGGTTTCTCGGCTGCAATAACCGGCCAGATTTCAACTATCCCTGCATGGCCGTAACGATGCGCTTCGTGGGGCACAATGCCCCCCTGAAAGTTTAACCCTTGCTGTACATGGGGCTGAGAAATTACAGCATCAACCACATCCAGCACCGCTGAAGTAGAGCGAAACGACATACCCAACTGCACAGAGCGAAACTCCAAATGCGCCTCTTGTGCGCGCTGCATATATTCATCCCGCTTGCGACCGAAAGCCCTGGGCGCTGCACCCTGAAAGCTGTATATAGATTGCTTTTCATCGCCAACCACAAATAATGTGCGGGCATTCGGCGCATCTTCACGCACACCTTGACCACTAAAAAACTCATCTATGAGCTTATCCACCAGTGCCCATTGCTCGGGGCTGGTATCCTGCGCCTCATCTATCAGCAAATGATCCAACCCACCATCAAGCTTATATAGCACCCACGGCGCTATGCCTTCGCGCTGCAATAGCCGCAATGCAATTAACACCAAATCGTCATAATCCAAAAACTGATGTATTTCCTTCAAGTTCTTGTAAATACTGAACATAGCGTCAACAAGCACAATGGATGATTTGGAATAATTCGCAACATGATAACTACGTAATTTCGCATCAAAAGCCATACACCGCTTTTGTTCTTTTGCCATTAAGTCTTTAATTATCGGTGATTTTTTATCAATCGACGCAGAAACAATACGGCTACGTGCCCCTCTTTCTGTTGTTAAAAACACCGTACGGTAATGCGGCCACTGCGCAAAACGCGACTCTGCCGAGGCCTGCCACCAGCTCTCCATTATTCCCGCATATTTGGAATCATCTTTACCACCATATTTCATTTCACTAGCGGCACTTCTTAAAGCAGATTCTTCGTTTACATCATAAACAAAATGGGCATCGAAAATATCTTGTTCAGTTAGAGTTGTGGACACCTCTAACAACGAAAAAATATCCTTGATTAAAATATCTCCACCGTCTTTACGCTCTAGTAGCGGCAGAATATTACGTCGTTGTTTTATGAGCTGTGTAAGCAAATCCTGAAATGTGGTTTCTGCCAAGCGCGAGGCTAGCAAGTTTACCGCTTGGGTAATATTTTTATCGGTATCGGAAGCATTGAGACTTCGTGCAAATAAACGCATTCGTGCTTCGGCAATCAACTCCAGCGCCGTTCTTTCATCGATAACCTCAAAATGTGGCTGCACACCTGCTTCTAGCGGGAACCGGCGCAATAGCGACTGGCAAAAACTATGAACAGTCTGTATGCGCACACCCTCTGGCGCGTCCAGCACCGTCGCAAACAAGCTACGTGCACGGCGTATGCTCTTTTCATCTGGCGCGCTATCAGTAAGGTTATGTAATGCAGATTTCAAAACTTCATCATCCATCGCCACCCATGCACTGAGCATATCGTGAATGCGGTTTTCCATCTCTGCTGCCGCTGCCTTGGTATAGGTGATGCATAGAATGCGCGAAGGCGCTGTACCTGCCAATAACAATCGTAATACACGATCTGTGAGCACTTTGGTTTTTCCGGTCCCGGCATTTGCAGAAACCCATACCGAAAATTGCGGATCGGATGCGATTTGCTGATCGGACATGGATCTAAAGGTCGCAATCATACATTCCCCCGCCATTCCAAATCGCGTGCCAGATGGGCAAAATCATCATAACGCGGAGCATTGGCCTCTACTGGTACATGCAAATAGGGGGTATTTTCATCGTCATAACTGGCAATCAAATTTTTAACCCCGTCTAAGGCGTCATTCACCATCTCTTCCAGTGACTTATTTTTAGAGCTAACCATTTGCACAGTGGCGTTTTCCTGCCCACCCTTTAAGTGCCAATACTCTACCCCTCCAACCACCCCATTACGCGACTCTCCTCCTATAGTGCCATATTGCGCCATGGCGGCTTCCAGTAGCAACTGCGCCGCGATATTGCGCTCTACCTCTGCATTCGTAGGGGGCTTGGTGGTTTTATAATCAATAATTCGCATGGAACCACTATGGAGTATTTCAATACGATCCATATAGGCCTTGAGGCTAAATTGCCCATAGGGCGCTTGCCATATAATCTCGCCAAGCTGCTCTGCCTCGATGGTTTTTACTTCATAATTACGGCGCGCCTCCTCATCAATTATCCACTGCGCAATACGTAAGAATCGTGGCCACCAAAAGGTTTCTATTGCAGGCCTATCCAGCAGCATCACAAACACCTTAATCCCATTTTGCACCAATATATCAAAA
>JAKUPQ010000011.1:0-28290 GCA_022450665.1 Alphaproteobacteria bacterium
TCTTGTTCCAATATCAGTCGCAATATTGCCCAATAAATAAAGGCAGCGAATCCGCCACCCAAAACAGGAGAAATAATCCAGCTAGCAGCAAGAGTGGCCATGGTTGGCCAGTTTACAATACTTACCCCTGCGGCAGCCATGCCCGCGCCCATCACCGCACCCACAATAGAATGGGTGGTCGAAACCGGCGCGCCAACCATGGTGGCAAGATTAATCCACAACGCCCCTGCCAAAAGCGCTGAGAGCATTAAAAATATAAATACCTGTTCATCCGCAAGCATCGCGGGGTTGATAATGCCTTTAGAGATAGTTTTGACAACACTTCCGCCAGCAATAAACGCCCCTGCGGCCTCGAAGACGCCTGCAATAATCAGCGCACCGGCCAGCGTCAAAGCTTTGGATCCTACAGCGGGAGCTACGTTATTTGCCACATCATTAGCGCCAATATTTAGCGCCATATAGCCACCAAATACCGCAGAAACCACCAGAATAAGGCTATATTCCATCTGATCAGACATCAAATGAATCACAAACGCAACCACCAGCAAAAAGCCTACGGCAATAGCTACCGGAAGGCGGGTGGTGTTACCAAAAAAGAATTCTGGACTAGTTTTTTTCGGGGGGATATTTGCATTTTCAATGGGCATAGGTGTTACAGCCAACCATCTAATGAATGTCACGCGCCTTGTAGTCTATTTTTTGCATTGCAGCAAGTTATTTATTCGGTGCTTTAAACTAAACAATCAATAGCCCTACCATTACAAAGATTATTAATCCTACAAATGGTGAGCCTTCAAACACAGCTACTCCAACAAATAGCATCATTGCCAGAATACTTGCCTGAACAGAAAATTCACGCGCTAAGGGCTTTGCCAAAGAAAACAATGCCGCTGCCAGTAACGCAACAGCGCCATATTGCATTAGCACTAATAATTTTTTAATCACGGGATGGTCTTTATGGCTCATAATCAGCGTATAAAATAGTGCCGCAAGCAAAACTCCCGGCAGCGTCACGCCTATTATGCTGACAACCAGCCCCGGAACACCCGCCACTTTCAGCCCTATCAAGCCTGAAACCTTCATGGCGGTTAAGCCAGGAAACAAAAACGTTGTGCCGACCAATGTGGCATATTCATCCAGGCTGAGCCAGCCGCGTTGATGGACTATTTCATCTTCAATCAGCTTGAGCATAGAATGCCCGCCACCAAGTGAAAATATTCCAATCTGACCAAAACTTACCAGCAGTTGCCACAACGTGTTCATGCAAACTCCATTTGATAATGCTTCAAAAACTCGACATAGTTCATCATCATTACCCCATCGGATTGAAAATTATGCGAATGTGCTGCGGTAATGTCATAATCCGGCCCTTCTACACAGATGGATAAAAACCGTTTATCGGCGAGTTGCAAGGTGCATAGCTCTACCTTTACCTCGCTTTGCAACTTCACTTGAAAGCGCTTTTTCAACACCTGAATCAACTGATAGCCAATATCATGCTCATCTAAACATCTTTGCAGCATTTGCATATTTTTGAATGCTTTATCTGGCACAGTTAAAGCAGGAAATAATTGCTGTATTTTTTTTGATGCCAATGGAAAACTATAGCATTCTTTCGGGCTGTATGCAGTGAAGCCGTTAAGAGTTTCCTGAGGACGTTTGACTTCTAAACTGCATTTGCGCAATTTGATATTCTCAGCCATACCCTGCACTATAAGATAACAATCTTTAGTTTCAGAAAAACTGATATTTTCCAGTGCCTGATTATATATTTCACTCGATTGTATAAGCGTTGCACCCGTATCTTCCCAAAAACCCCGCCATTCCCAAATTAGCGGGTATGTGCTTTTTTTCTTCATTCTTGGTAACTTGTGAGAAACAACAATCGCTTGGGGCAGCGCATCCGAAATGAGCGATAGCAGCGGCAGGGTTTCTGTGTGCATCATGGTATAATGCGTAATTTTACTCATGACATTTTTTACTAACAATTTTTCGTCAGTAGCTTCTGCCCAAAGCAAATGACTGGCCATTGCCAATTGCAGCACACAAAAATCTTTATGACTAATGCTGTCTTTAAGCATGTCGTTAAAAATCTGACTCCGGTATCCAGTGGCAGATTTTTTTAGCACATAGGATTTTAATGAAAACTCCCATTGTAAATCAGCCGTATCTTCGCGCACCATTGCCTGCGATACCATCTCGTCTAGCACAAGTGCTTTTAAATGCGGTATAGCACTATATAACGCCTTCATAACTTCCAAGCGCGAACAGGATGTATGGCTGGGCAACAGGTCAAAAGCATACTGCAAATAACCATTTAAGTTAGTGGCCATGCCCGGCCGCAAACTTTCATCTGCGCAAGGAATCAGAGCCTTTTCCTGCATCAGATCCAGCATTAACGCTCCGCACAGCCCATAACCCAGGCGCAAATCCGCATTTTCGCTCAGTCTGCGCGTTTCATTGTCCAGCACCAACCATGTCAGGCGTTCGGTATATCTATGCATCGTATTCCTAAAGGAGTTGATTTTATTATTGAAACGCAGTTTTGCCATTCGTGCAACATTCATTACAGGGGCAAAAGTGTCACAAAATAAAAAAAATATACCATTTTGGTGCTTTCGTCACAAAACCGTCAAAAAACTTTGCTATACTGCAATTGTTTTCTTGTAGTTCGTACCATAGCTTTTTTAGCTTTCTGTCCTTTATGGACATGCACGTACCACTCTCGTCATCGGATCCAACATCCATGACCGCTCTACCTCCTGTTTGGAAATCCCACTCAGGTATGTTCTCCGGAAGGAGATCGCTATGCGAATCGCTCGACACAGGATGGACAACGACAACTCGTCTCGCAACTGGATCCCTCTGATCATCGCTCTGGTCATCATGGCTCTCGTCGCTGGCGCTGTCATCTTCAACCGTGACCAGACCACCACGCCCGAGCCGCCGGCACCAACCCCGACAGCAACGGCACCGAGTCCCACCACGCCAGCGCCTGCACCCACCCAGCCGCCGACGCCCTCTCCGACCACGGCCCCGCCGACCGAAGAGCCGCCGCCGGCAACCGACCTTCCCCTCACAGGGATCGTCAACGGTGAGTGCATGCTGACGAACGATGGCCTCGGCCACGTCTGCATCACGGGCGAGGAGCTCAACTTCAACAGGTTCGGCCTCGCCTTCCTGACTGATCCCTTCGAGCTCATCGTTGTCACCTGCAACAGCAGCAGCTGCGTTTCGCGCGTTGGCACCCCTCAGGACGTTCCTTGCGTTCAGTCGGGTTCCGACATGTTCTGCGTGTCCGTGAAGGACGACGACCTGCGACCGGCACTCTTCAACGCCATGTCCCAGTTCGCCTCCAACTGCACGAACGACCGCACCCGGGGCCTGATCTGCAACGTCCCTCCCAACTGGGAGATCGTCGACGGATCGCCTGTCTTCAACGACATCCCCCTGGTCCTCACGCAGCAGCTCGCGACCATCATCGTCTACGCAGGCCACGCGGCCAGCAGTGCTCAGAACGTCTACACATGCGAGACCTCCGACACCGCCGGCCAACTGATCTGCAACGACTGACTGCCTGCCCGGGCTTGAGAATGCATCATCCAGATGCACCCTCTCAAGCCCGGGAACAGGTACCTCCCCCTCATTTCATTTTTCAAGATGCATGTTTTCATTGGTAACAGTATTGCGTTTTTGCGCGCATCGCGCATAATGTATCGCACCAATTCATTACAGCAGAGTCACTATGTCTGACACTCCCGATCCATTGAAAAAAGATAAGAATAGCTGGCTTTTTCTGGTTAAACCCAGCGGGGCGATTGCGCAATTTCTGATTATTATTTTCATTGGCGCATTAGTTTATGCTTCTAATGCTGGTCATTTAGATACACTGCGAAGCTTTTTGAGCGATGCGCGCTTTGCTTTTAAAGTCGGCGACTATGAATTAACAATTTACACCTTACTTAAAGGACTATTGATTGTTGTACTGCTATTTTGGGGCACTGCGATTGTTTCTGCTTTTGGAGAAAAACGCATTGGCAAGCTAAATCAGATACGGCGCAGTACGCAGGTTCTGCTCATCAAAATATTCCAGATTATCGTCTATGTGACAGCCTTTATTATTGGCTTAGATATCATGGGCATACAGCTCACCGCATTAACAGTGTTTGGCGGGGCGCTGGGTATTGGTATTGGTTTTGGTTTACAAAAAATTACCTCTAATTTTATTAGCGGTATGATTTTGCTGTTTGAACGCACCATCAACCAAGACGATCTGGTGGAGCTTCGGGACGGGTTTTCAGGATATGTACGCCGTATCAATGCGCGCTTTACCCTGATTGAAACCTTTGACGGCAAAGAAATTATGATTCCGAATGAAGATTTCATCACCAGTCAGGTAGTAAACTGGACATATAGCAACAAGCGCAGCCGTGTGACTATTAATATGGGCGTTGCCTATGGCAGCGACTTAGACCAAGTTCAACGTATTATGCTGGAAGCAGCAAACGCGCACCCGCGCTGCCTCAAAGATCCGGAAGCCGTGTGCTATCTCGATAGCTTTGGTGAGAGCTCAATAGATTTTCTGCTCTATTATTGGATTGACGATGTGACATTAGGCCGATTGGAACCCCGCAGCCAAGTGATGATGGATATCTGGCGGCGCTTCCAAGCAACTGGTATTGAAATTCCGTTTCCGCAGCGCGATGTGCATATACGCTCAGCTGAGGGGTTACCATCATCACCCTCAAACGCTCTCGATAATAGCAATTCTCCCGCGAAAGCCGGCACATGACAGAATATTCGAAAGACAGCATTCTTTTATCCTACGCGTTTGATGGTATGGGTGGCGCCACCGCACTGGATAAAAAAGATGTTAGTAAATATTTAGAAGCTGATTCGCTTGCATGGGTACATATGCGTTCGGATCATTCCGACACAAGACCATGGTTAGAAAAAGAACTGGAGTATCTGGATGATATTGTTTTAGACGCACTGTTGGCCGACGAAACCCGCCCAAGAATCATGGAGCATCGCGATGGTGTATTAATGATTTTACGCGGAGTAAACCTGAATGAAAATGCCGACCCCGAAGACATGGTGTCTATACGTGTGTGGGTAGATCCGCACCGTATTGTCAGTCTTCGCCGTCGTCGCCTTCGTGCTGTGGGCGATGTGGAAGAGCGGCTGCTGCAAGGGCTTGGCCCCAAAAACTCCGGTGATTTTATTACCGAATTATGCTCGCGTATGTTTGAGCGCATGGAACCCGTATTGCATGACCTTGACGAACGAACAGATAATGTAGAAGAACAGGTAATGGAAGAACCCAATACTGAGCTACGCCATGATATCATCGACATACGAAAACAAGCTATTATGATGCGCCGCTATATTTCGCCCCAGCGCGAAGTATTAGCCGGTTTACGCGCCAGCACCTTACCATGGCTAACCAACGAGCATAAACGCCAATTGCAAGAAAGCCTCGATCGTCTTACACGTTATGTAGAAGATCTAGATGCGATTCGTGAACGCGCACAAGTGGTAAAAGACGAACTTGCGAACGTATTGGCTGATAAGTTAAACCGTAACATGTATTTGCTATCTGTTATTGCAGCAATTTTCTTGCCTCTAGGGTTTTTAACCGGCCTGTTAGGCATTAATGTTGGTGGCATTCCGGGCGCGGATGATACCAATGCATTTTGGATTTTTATCGCCATGCTGGTTGCCATCATCATGGCGCAGATAGCGTGGTTTAAACGTATGGGCTGGTTTTAATTAATTTTCACCATAATTTGGCACACTTGGCAGCAACTGCAACGTGTTCAAAATAGCACTGTGATCAGAACCCGGAATATTAATTACTTCGCGGCTACACACCCGTACATGCTTATTGACCAGCATGTGATCAAGTGGGATTTCCAGTGGTGCAGTAAACCAACCATCCGGCCATGTGGGCAACACACCTTGCGGAAACGGCGCCAAGCGCAAATCACCCTCAAACAACATCTGCTGAAAACGCGTGGCATAGGGTGTTTGATTAAAATCGCCAGTTAACAAGCCCGGGCTATGCATACGCCGTAGCTCTTTGGCAATGCGCAGCATTTCTCTGTCGCGCTCTTGTACCCAATAGGCATTCATTGGAGTAAAGCCATGATAGGTGAACAACGTAAGTCCCAGCGTGGGGAAGATGAGCCGCAAATGGGCATTTTTTTCTACAAAACCTGAACGCTGCTGCACATGAAATGGCTGACGGCTAAATATGGCCATTTTCTCTATATTACTGGATATCCAAGTAACAAATCCATGGGGAAAAAGGCTTTTAAATCGCCCCTCCTCCCGTTCGCGCCATTCTTCGGCAAATTCATTAAAAATTACAATATCAGCACGTTCTGCTGCCTTTTGTAGCGTTTTAGCAGCTTCGTTAATGTTCATATTGCGATAATAAACATTCGATTGCAAAATACTGATAGTTTGACCGTTACATTGCTCCTTTTCCTGACTATAATGCGTAGCAATCTGCCACAACTCAAAGCAATTGATTGCCATCACCAACACCAAAATAGTCGTCATGCGCCAGCGATGCATATAAATAGCCATCGGCAGCATAACCGCTGATAGCATAATATATTGCACAGCAAAATGCGCGAAAAGCTCGAAGAACCAGTATTTCACATCCCACGCAGCAAAAATTGTGCAAAACCCTAGGGTCATTGCCAATGCGCGGAAGAAATAGATGAGCAGTGTTTTTTTCATAGCATATCAGGGTAATGAGGTGCCTTTATACGCACTGACATGACTTGGTGCAAATGATTTCGCGCACGAAAAAGGCGCGGGAGAATTCTCCCACGCCCTTCACCAATCGCTTATAATCATAAAAGATTATGCAACAACTTTCAGGTTGCCAGCCGAGGTTTTGCCACGGTTGGTTTCGAGTTCATACTCAACCTGTTGACCTTCATTCAGGCCGTTAAGACCTGCTTTTTGTACAGCAGTGATATGAACGAATACATCAGCTCCACCGCTTTCAGGAGCGATAAAACCAAAACCTTTAGTTGCGTTGAACCATTTAACGGTACCTTGTGCCATGAGAAGTCTCCTCATACTTAGCAATTATTCCGGTTATACCACCGTGGTATAACCGAACAAAGAGTCGTAGGCGCGCACACCGTTTTTGCGGTATGCTGTAGCTCTTTGGCAGTATGGAGAGAGGCCGGATCTTAGAAAATATATATATTCTCGGTGAAGGGTCTTTATCCTTGCTTTGCCAGCTTGCGCCAACATCGCGGTATTCAAAGAGTACTCACTAACTCGTGCGCATGATTCTACGCCTTAGTATCATAAAGTCAACGACTTTCGGCATTATCCACAGGCAAGCTAGACCACATCCCTGTTTGCAGCTGGCCATTTGCGCGGCTATGCACCCATGCCGCGCACATTATTGCAACACCAAAGCACAATCAGGGTTTACCTGACATGACAAATTCCTGTACATTAGGCTTCTTCATTACCAACCCGCGCATTGCTACTAAGAAAGCACGTTATCTGTGACATTTTTATTTTTCAAATGGCTGCATATTATTAGTGCCACACTAATTTTTGGAACCGCCATTGGCAGCGCAT
This sequence comes from Alphaproteobacteria bacterium, assembly GCA_022450665.1. Taxonomy (GTDB): domain Bacteria; phylum Pseudomonadota; class Alphaproteobacteria; order Rickettsiales; family VGDC01; genus JAKUPQ01. The sequence continues at coordinate 7,618 of JAKUPQ010000011.1, forward strand.
TCTATGTATTTGCGGCAAATCGCTCACGCGATACCGGCATTATCTATTTTGCCAGCAAATATGCGGTGATTACCAATTGGCTGTTTTTAATGCCTGCCATTATTATTCAGCTTTTCACAGGCGTTATTCTTATGTCTATGGCGGGCTACAGCCTTTCTGAAGGGTGGGTAACCTGGTCGCTTGCGCTATATAGTTTTGTGGTATTTTGCTGGGGCGTTAGCGCATGGCTACAAGTGCAAATGCGTAATCACATTGCCAGAGCAGTAGTAAACAGCATTCCACCAACGCCTACCTACTGGCGCTTTGAACGACTTTGGCTGCTGATGGGATGCATGACATTTCCAGCGATTATTCTGCTATTTATTCTTATGATCTTCCGGCCATAACCCCACCGAATTGAACTTACAACATCTTTAGTTTCCCCCACTCCTGACTAATGGCAATGTTGCACAGGCATTACTAGCCTGTGTCGTGTTAGTAACCCAATCAGGAGATCAATATGACTACCATGTTAGTAGAAGAAATTATGTGCGAAGATGTGGAATATGTTCCCAGCTCTATGACGCTGGCTGAAGCCGCACGTTGCATGAAAGAGCGCGATTGTGGATTTTTACCCATTGGCGATGACCCCAACGGCAAATTGCAAGGGGTGGTTACCGACAGAGATATTGTAATACGCGGTGTAGCTGAAGGATGCGATGTAGATTCCTCCACCGTGACAGATGTAAAAACCGATCGTGTGCTTTATTGCTTCCGTAATGATGATTTACGCGATGTGGCCTATTCCATGCGAGAAAAACAAGTTAGCCGTCTGATAGTATTAGAAGACTCTCACAACAAACGGCTGTGTGGCGTTGTCAGTCTCGGCGACATTTTACGCCGCTGCGATGACATAGAATTGGGTGGAGAAACCGCACGCGATATTAAATCCGCTGCGTAATTCTTTACTCCCGCTTGCAACACCCTCCATACCCCCCCTTATTAAATAATATGGGGGGTGTTGCTTATTACGCATTTAAAATATTGCATATAATGACTATTGATCTTGTCGATTAACGTCAATTATTAGAGCAACGTCGCGCTGCATTGCTTGCGTAAACGTGGCATAATATCAACCCTTTATTGCACTTATGCCGCAGTTAGATTACACTGCCGCGCATGAAAACAACACCTTCCACTGATACCTGTTGCCAAAAGACACATTTTTTGCGTCGCAGTCACGGCACGTTGCGCGAGGTTTTTCCGGGCTTCATGGTAGTGCTGCTCATTGCCTTTTCTTCCAGCTTTGTATCCGAACATTATGGTGGGCCAGTAATGCTTTATGCATTGTTGTTAGGCATGGCTTGTAATTTTTTGAGCGAAACACAAAAAACTGCCGCCGGAATTTTTTGGAGCAGTAAGCATATATTACACATTGGCGTAGCATTGCTTGGGGTGCGTATGAGCCTTGAAAGCTTTACCAGTCTTGGATTAATGCCAGTACTTATTGTCGTGCTTGGAGTATGCACCACGATAGGGTTTGGAATTATCCTATCCCGTTCAATGGGGCTGGGGCGGCAATTAGGCATTTTAAGTGGCGGCTCAACAGCTATCTGCGGCGCTTCAGCCGCGCTGGCTATCGCATCCATATTACCCAAAAAAGAAAACAGCGAAACCCATACATTATTGGTTATCGTAGTAGTAACCGCTCTAAGCACCATCTGCATGATAGTGTATCCATTGTTAGTACCTGTGTTCGGTTTTGACGACCAAACCGCTGGAATATTACTGGGAGCAACCATTCATGACGTGGCGCAAGTGGTCGGTGCAGGCTACATTATTTCCGACACTGCCGGAGACACTGCCACCATTGTTAAGCTCATGCGCGTAGCCATGCTGATTCCTGTATGCATTACGCTAACCTTGCTAATACCCAAGCCCCAACTATCACAAAATAATAAAAGTCGCATTCCACTGCCATGGTTTTTGATTGCGTTTATTGCACTTGCAACATTAAGCAGCCTACATATTATACCCGCTCCTGCGACGAGTATGCTCGCTGATTTATCACGCTGGTGCTTAGTAATTGCCATTGCTGCGATTGGCGTAAAAACCTCTCTTGGCAAATTGCAGCATGTAGGCTGGAAACCGGTTATTTTAATTATCAGTGAAACTTTGTTCTTATTAGCAGTCGTGTTACTTGCAATCTTTAGCTTGTAATTTCAGTATTCTAGCGCGCATACCATTTGACACCGCCCCTGTATAAAAGCTATGCTAAACACTTATATTCAGGCATTACAGGTGTTTTGTGGCATGAAAAAAAATTCCTCTTCGCGTAGTCTTTCCGGTTTCAGCTTGGTTGAGCTTTCCATAGTAATAACCATTATCGGCCTGATTATCGGCGCAGTTCTGGGCGGCAAAGCATTACTGGAGCAATCACAAGTCAGTAAAATGATTGCACAGGTCGAAGAAATTAAAACTTCCCATCTACGCTTTAAAGATAAATACGGCCAAAGCCCGGGAGATTTTAATGCAGCAGCACGGTTTTGGCCTGCAAAATGCATCGATGACGGAACAAACACCTGCAACGGCAATGGCGATGGCAATATTTCCTTTGACGATCGCGAAAGCCTGCGTGCATGGCAGCATCTTACGCTTTCGGGGCTATACCCCAGCACATTTACTGGTATTTGGGATGGTGGACTGAAGCTTAACACCAATATTCCCGCTGCCGTAATTCCACAAACAGGTATTGATGTGAATTTTCACGAAGTAAGCGGAGCCTTTGCTCCTGTTTTCGGGCGTAATGGCAACAGCATTCAACTAGGTTCGGAAACGACCTTTCCTACATGGGGAGGTGCCACCTTTACACCAGAAGAAGCGTATCAAATAGACAAAAAATTCGATGATGCACTCGCGTCTACCGGATATTTTCTGACGAGCACCACCGGCGCAGTAAGTGTTCCTAACTGCACCAGTAATCGCGAAACTTCAGCTACTGGCGATTATGTACTAAGTAACAATGCGCGCACTTGCCGAATATGGATTTTTGGCTTGAATTAATACATTCCAGACGCTGCAATATCAGGCAGGCACCTGAAACACCTTGCTTAGGTATTTCATATAATCTTCATCGCGGCACAAAGTTTTACCCGGCGTATCAGAAATTTTTGCCACAGGCTGGCCATTGCAACGAGTCATTTTCATCACAATTTGCAATTGCTGATAACCAAAATCATTCGTCAGATGTGTGCCAATACCAAACGCAACTTTAGCCTTTTTGTGATAGGTCTTATGCAGCTCTATCGCCGTGGCAACGCTTAAGCCATCGCTGTAGACTAACCGTTTGGTACGCGGATCGATTTTGAGGGTTTTATAATATTCCAGCGCCTTATTCGTCCATTCATACGGATCGCCGGAATCATGACGAATTCCATCAAACAGCTTGGCGAAATATAAATCGAAATCGCGCAAAAATGCATCCATACCTACTACATCGGTCAGCGCAATTCCCAAATCTCCGCGATATTCTTGTACCCAGCATTCCAGCGCACTTTTTTGACTATCAATCAATCGTGGCCCTAAGGCTTGAAACGCCTGCAAATACTCATGTGCCATAGTACCAATAGGAACAAGGTTTTTATCCTTTGCATACATCAAGTTACTCGTACCCACAAAAGAGTCGGGCAGTTCATCTTTCAATTGCTGAACTACCTTTCCTTGCCAATCCCGCGAAAAGCGGCGGCGCGTACCAAAATCAGAAAAGCGAAACACCTTATGCTCAGGATAGGCTTTTAACAGCGCAATTTTATCTTCCAACCGCTTTTGCCCTACAGACCAATCGGGTTTCGGGTAGTTATTGCGCGTGAACACCTCGTTCACAATTGCCAATACCGGCACCTCAAACATAATCGTATGCAACCATGGGCCGCGAATTTTAAGCGCCAAATCATCTCCATCGGCTTTTAGCGAAACAAATTCTTCGCTCAGCTGGAACAAGCGCAAAAAATTAATAAAATCCGGCTTGATATATTTGAGTTTGCTCAAAAAGTTCAATTCATCACGATTAAAACGCAAGCTACATAAATGCTTAATTTCAGCGCGTATTTCTTCAACATACGGTGCAAGAGGCACTGCATTGCGGCAATGAAATTCGTATTCGACATCTGCCGCCGGATAGGCATGAAGTACCGATTGCATCATTGTGAGTTTATATAAATCAGTATCAAGCAAAGACTTAATGATAGTTGCGCCCATTATGGCTCCTGAATCCGCTGTATCTCGCGGTGATTTGAAATAAGTATTGCCCCTGCCTCACGCATTTCCTGCATGGCGCTGGTAACTGTGTCTTGTGCAATTCCGCGACATGCGGCAAGATTCACAATCACAGAGAATCCGGCAGCCAGCAATTGCAACACAGTTGTTTTCACGCAATAATCTGTTGCCAGACCGCCAACGATAACGTGTGTTATATGCTTGGCGCGCATCCACTCAATAACGCCGGTGCTGCGGGTGTCGGCTAAATCGTGATAACATGCCCCATAAGGATGCATATCCGGCTCAATACCTTTCCACACAAAAAAGTCATATTCGGCGGGATGGGGTAATCCTTCAATTAATTCAAAGCCTTTTGTGCCTGGCACTGCATGTTTATTCCAGCGTATGTCTACATTAGCACCTTCCACAGGACTGAATTGTGGATTATGCATATCTGCCACCCATACCGCTTGCGGGCTGTGAGCATCTTTTGAGCCAATGCGGTATTGCGCAAATTTCGCCTGCGCATTTAATTCGTCTGCGATTTCATCACCTTGTGCCACTGGCAACTCCTCCGGACACACGGGAGTAAAACAATATTGTGCGTCCACATCGAAACTGGCGATTTGTGTATTTTGTGTAAATTCAACCATCTACAACCCCATTTAATTCTCGCTTCTGTATACAGCAAAGACATTTTTTGTGCGATAAAAATTGCGCCTTTTTGCTGCAGGATTCTGCTGTAATAAGCAACACGCCAAAACCATATCAATTCTTTATCGCCAATATTTTCTTTTCGCGCTATAAGCTAAGGCAACTTACACAAGATGGAATTAACATGGTAACTCCCCTTCTGCAAATAGCCGTAATCGCAATAGCAAGCTTTGCCGCACAATGGATTGCGTGGAAAATGCGTATTCCTGCAATTGTGTTTTTGCTCATTTTCGGTTTTGCGGTTGGCCCTGTTACCGGATTAGTAGAGCCAAACGCGCTATTTGGTGATTTATTGCAGCCATTTATAGGCGTTGCAGTAGCAATTATTTTATTTGAAGGCAGCCTGCAGCTTCGACTGCGCGAGATACGCGAAGTGCGACGAACGGTTACCCATGTGGTAATAGCAGGTGCCACCGTTGGCTGGGGGCTGATGGCGCTGGCCGCGCATTACATTGGCGGCTTAAGCTGGCCGGTTGCCTGCACGTTTGCCGGATTGCTTATTGTCACAGGGCCCACCGTGATACTCCCTCTGCTGCGCCACTCTAAAATTGCACCGCGCACCGCATCAGTGCTTAAATGGGAAGGTATCATCAATGACCCTATTGGGGTAATTATCGCCGTACTTAGCTATGAATTTTTTGCCCGTCGCGGATTTGCCGTATCAGATATAACCGACTTTCAATTCTTCGTTGAGTTTGGGTTTGTAGTTCTCGGCATTTCTGCCACCAGTTGTTTGGTGGGGTTGATTACCGCATTTTTGTTAGAGCGCGGCTATATTCCCGAATATCTCAAAGCACCGTTTTCTATCAGCATGGTAGTGGTGCTATTTGTAGCATCCAATGCACTGCTACACGAATCCGGCTTGATTGCCGTAACTATTATGGGCATGACACTCACCAACAAACACGTGGCCAGTATCGAAGAAATACGCAAGTTTAAAGAGAGTATTTCGGTGCTGCTCATCTCGGGAGTATTTATTATTCTGACTGCCAGCTTATCCCCCCGCGTATTGCTGGAAATTGACTGGCGTGGCGTATTGTTTGTGATTGTAGTGGTGATGTCGGTACGCCCGCTCACCATCTGGTTGGCAAGTTTTGGTACCAAAATGACCCGTAATGAAATATAGCTCATTGGCTGGCTTGCGCCACGGGGTATTGTTTGCGCCGCCGTTGCCGGTGTAATGGGGCCATTACTGGTGGAAGCAGGATATCCCGATGGCGAAAAATTGTTGCCACTGGCATTTTCGATTGTGCTTGTCACCGTATTACTTCATGGCCTTACAGCCACCGCCGTTGCCCGTAAGTTAAAACTTGCCGATGAAAGCAAAGAAGGGCTGCTGATTGTTGGCTCTAATTCATGGAGTGTACAGCTGGCAGAAGTTTTGAAAGGCAAAGATGTGCCGGTGCTGATTGCCGATAAAAACTGGTACAGCTTGCGTTCGCCTCGGCTGTCAGACATTCCCGTATATTATGGTGAAATACTTTCAGAAGAATCCGAATATCAAATTGAGCTGCATCGCTTCAATGTGCTGCTTGCCGCTACCGACGACCATGTATACAACTCACTGGTATGCAACGACTTTGCCTTTGATTATAGCCGTGAGAATGTGTTTCAGGTACCGGAAGTATACGAAGAGAAACAAGAACATCGTAAAATCCCCGCCACGTTACGTGGACGTATTTTCTTAGGTTCGGAGTTTGACCCTTATACCTTAGCGCGGCGTTTTTCGGAGGGATGGCGTTTTCGCATTACCCGCAAAGCGCCTAATGATACAGAACATGAGAACACTGAATCACAGGGTAATACGCCCAGCAGCATACTTGCAGGCGTAATCAGTAAAAGTGGCAAGCTAGTTCTGGCCGGAGATAATACCAGTAGCCCACTTAAACCAGAAGAAGGTGATTTTATGATTATGTTCTCAAAACGCACAAAAGAGGAAGCCACTCCTCAAACCAGCTAATAGTTTAGTGTTTGTGCAGCGACTTCAGCTCTTTTTCCATGAGCATTGGCTCAAATGCATTGCTGGCAGAATTATAAGTTTTGAACATACCGGTGGCAATGTCATAGACCCAGCCATGGAGTGTCACTTCTCCAGACTCTAGCCGCACGGCAACGCATGGATGAGTGCGGATATGTTGAAGTTGCACCACGACATTCTGTTCAATCATGTGCTGTATTTGTTCTTCACGGTTAAGATGCCCATAGTTTTTTTGCACTGTATGCAAAGCCGTATCGGCATGCCCCAGCCATTCGCAAACATGCGGCATGTCTTTCACAAGATCGGGCGTAATTGCACCCCGCATTGCTCCGCAGTCGGCGTGTCCGCAGATAATAATATGCTTGATGCCCAGCAAAGTAATGGCGTATTCGATAGAAGCAGTCATGCCGCCAGTATGATGCGTATGCGGCGGCACGATATTACCGGCATTACGACAAATGAACAGATCGCCCGGCTTACTTTGAGTAATTAGGTTTGGATCGACCCGCGAATCGGAGCAGGTAATAAACAAGGCTTCAGGCGATTGTGATGATGCCAATGCCTCGAACAACTTTTTCTCTTTAGGAAAAATATTTTTTCTAAAACGGGCAATGCCTTCTATAAGTCTTTCCACAGCGCTATCTCTCATATTTATAATCAAAGGAAATGTGAGAGATATCCTTATAACAATCAATATATATATTTATATCTGCTTGAAAGAGCTATCATGAATAACACAGAAGGTAATGCGGCCAAAAAACTGCAAAATAACTTGATTCTCATTCAAAAAACCGCATAGTGCGCCCATGCTTAACATAACTGACATTACCTACCGCATTGCAGGGCGCACCCTGTTTGAAAACACATCGCTCATTATTGGCAAAGGCCAACGGGTGGGCTTAGTTGGCCCTAATGGGGTGGGCAAATCCACCTTATTCAAACTCATCGCAGGCGAATTGGAGCTGGATGGCGGAGATATTTCGCTTATTACCGGCGCGAAAATGGGAATGGTTCGGCAGGATTTACCCGATGACAACACCACCTTGCTGGAAGTTGTGTTAGCCTCCGACACCGAGCGCAGCGCCCTGTTTGCCGAAGCAGAAACCGCAACCGACCCGCAGCGTATTGCTGATATTTTTACCCGCTTAAACGACATTGATGCCTACGAAGCGCCTGCCCGCGCTGCTACTATTCTATCTGGCTTAGGGTTTGATGATACAGCACAAAACAGCGCGATTGCTGATTTTTCTGGCGGTTGGAAAATGCGCGTGGCACTTGCAGCTGCATTATTTTTACAGCCCGAACTACTCCTGCTTGACGAACCGACAAACCACCTCGATTTTGAGGCGCTGGTATGGCTAGAGAATTATCTCACCAACTATCCACATACTTTGGTTATCATTAGCCACGACCGTGAAATTCTCAATAAAACTGTGACCCATATTGCCCATCTCGATCAATGCCAGCTTACCAGCTATACAGGCAGCTACGACCAGTTTGAAGAGCGCCGCGCACAAAAATTGATGAATCAGCAAGCGTTGTTTGAAAAACAGCAAGCACAGAAAAAACGCATGATGGCTTTTGTGGATCGCTTTGGTGCCAAGGCCAGCAAGGCACGTCAGGCGCAAAGCCGACTGAAAGCCATTGAACGCATGGACATGGTGGATGCAATTATTGCCGATCGCTCCACGCGTTTTACTTTTCCTCAGCCCGAAGAACTCGCTGCCTCTATCATCACGCTGCACGATGTGGATATTGGCTATGCGCCCAACAAGCCGGTGCTTAAAAACCTTAACCGCAGCATTACCATGGAAGATCGCATTGCTTTACTTGGCGCGAATGGTAATGGTAAATCCACCCTCATTAAACTCTTGTCAAACAAGTTGGAGGCAATGAGCGGCGAAGTACTGCGTTCATCTAAATTGCGGGTAGGCTATTTTGCTCAGCATCAGGCAGAAGAGCTCGATTTATCTACCAGCCCCTATCAAATGCTAAAAGACATTATGCCCGATAAACCCGAAGCAAAAATTCGGGCAATTTTAGGACAGTTTGGTTTTGATAAACAAAAGGCCGACACCCTCATTGCAAAGCTCTCTGGCGGCGAAAAAGCGCGCTTGCTCTTTTGTATCATGAGCTATAATGCGCCGCATATTATGTTGCTTGATGAGCCAACTAACCACTTAGATATAGATGCCCGCCAAGGCTTGATTCAAGCGTTGAACGCCTACCAGGGATGCGTAATTATCGTAAGCCACGACCCACATATTGTGGAGTGCGTTGCCGACCAATTATGGCTGGTTAAAGACGGCGATGTGACCACCTATAACGATGATTTGAACGCCTACCGTCAACTGATTATCGACCAACGCCGCAATGAGCGCTCCGAGGCCAAGCAAGAGGCGAAAAAAGAAAAGAAAAAGAAAGCGAAAAAAGAAGCCCCCTCCAGCAAAAACGCAGTGCAGCAAGCCGAAACCGATATGGAGCGTATCTCACAACGTCTTGCGCAAATTGAAGCCGATATGGCAGACGATAAAGCCCTTGATTCACAAAGCGTAATGAGTGAACTGGTAACTGCCTATGCACAAACGCAAAGCCAGCTTGCTGCTGCCGAAGAAAAATGGCTGAAGCTTCAGGAAATGGCAAGTTAGAAAACATCGTTTGTATCTCCAAAAATAAACGTGCGTTCCCCTGTTAAACCCGCTATATTCAAATTGTCTTGAAACTTAACCCTATTTTGCCCGACCTTGGCGCCTGTATTTGTGCGCGGCGGGCGCTGGAAAATTTGTGGATACATATGCCCATGCAAAGGACAAACGACCGTTAGGACATAAAAATAACAACGATTCAGCCTCGCCAGAGGCAGAAGTTTAAGCCGCGCTCGACCTTGGCACAAATAATTGCCGGTTGCTTATTGCTTCTCCCGTTTATTGCGCCGGAGAGATATGGCCATCTTTGCGTATTTTAGATAGCTATTCACGTATCGTGCGCCTTGGAGAAGGTTTGGGCAATAGCGGCGATTTGTCGGAAGATGCCATGCTGCGCACCGCCAAAGCCCTGAAAGTGTGCCGCAGCAAACTCAATAAACACCCCAAAGCAAAAGTGCGTTTTGTGGCCACCGAGGCCTGTCGACGCGCCGCCAATGCTGGCAGCTTTTTACAGCAGGTTATCAACGATACCGGCATGGACATAGAAATTATCAGCAACGAAGAAGAAGCGCGATTGGCATTTTATGGCTGCTCTTCATTGCTGGGCGATCATGCGCGCAAAGCCCTTACCTTCGATATTGGCGGCGGAAGCACCGAGTTTATGTGGGCGCAGCGAGAACACCCTGAACAATTGCCAGAAATTATCGGATGGAACTCTATTCCCTATGGCGTAATGAACCTTTCCGAACAATTTGGCGGCACTGCGTTTACCGAAATGTATTTTGATGAAATTGTTGGAAAATTGGCAGGGCTATTAAAAAACTTCAACGAAACCCATCATATTGCCAGCACTATCGCCCGCGAAGGCAGCGCCGTACAGCTGCTTTCTACCTCCGGCACCGTGACAACCCTTGCCGCTATTCATTTAGGGCTCAGTCGTTATGATCGCTCGAAAGTCGATGGCATTTGCCTGCAAATGCAAGATTTGCGCGATGCGATTGCCACATTGATGGACATGACACCTCACCAACGCTATCAGCATCCTTGTATTGGTAGCCAGCGAGCAGATTATATTATTGGTGGCTGTGCCATTTTAGAAGCCATTCATCAGGTGTGGCCACTTACGCATATTACGATTGCAGATCGCGGCGTACGTGAAGGCATTATTATGGGATTATTGCTGGGAAGCCAAAAGAGGATAACCGCATGAGCGATGACAAATTTACCAAAGGCAGCTCACGCGGTGTACATACCCGTGTAAAAACAGCCAAAGGGCGTAAGAAATCTTCGGTACGTTGGCTGCAACGGCAGCTTAACGACCCATATGTTAAGCAAGCTAAACTCGAAGGCTATCGTTCACGCGCTTCATTTAAGCTGATAGAAATGAACGAGAAGATCGATGTGCTAAAACCCGGCAAACATGTGGTGGATTTGGGCGCGGCGCCTGGTGGATGGATGCAAATCGCAGCCGACCTTACCGAGGCTGAAACCAGCGGCAGCATTATTGTGGGGATGGACTTAATTGATATTACCCCCCCACCCTATACCCGTTTTATGCAAGGGGATTTTAACGATGAGGATGCCCCGGAAAAACTACGCGCACTTATTGGCGTAGAAGCGGTAGATGTGGTGCTATCCGATATGGCGCCCAATACCACCGGCCATGCAGCAACCGACCATTTGCGAATTATGAATTTATGCGAAATGGCATTCGATTTTGCCCTTGAAATACTCAAGCCTAATGGTGTTTTTATTGCCAAAACCCTGCAAGGCGGCACCGAAAATCAGCTTTTAGCGCGTATGAAACAGCATTTCACCACCGTTAAGCACCTTAAACCCAAGGCCAGCCGGCAAGATTCTGCCGAAATGTATGTAGTGGCTAGCGGCTTTAAAGGATAAATGGCGCTTTCTTTCATGTCAGGTACACCATGCTCATATTGCCCATACACAAGCAATTTGCCACATTAGGCAATACATTCTACAGCAACGTAACCCCAAAACCACTCCCTGATCCTGAAATGGTGGTATATAGCGCCGAAGCTGCTGCCTTAGTGAACCTACCCAAAATGGCCAGCTATGATATTATACGCACATTCAGCGGAAACAACACTTTCCAAGACTACGCCCCTCTTGCCGCTGTTTATGCTGGTCACCAATTTGGCTATTATGTACCCGAACTAGGCGATGGCCGCGCCATGATGATAGCCGAATCACAAGGTTATGAAATTCAAATCAAAGGCAGTGGCAAAACACCCTATTCGCGCTTTGGCGATGGGCGTGCCGTACTGCGCTCCAGCATCCGTGAATTTCTGTGTAGCGAAGCCATGGCGGCCCTCGACATACCTAGCACTCGCGCATTATGCGTGATTAATGGCAGCGAGCCAGTGCAGCGCGAGCGGGTAGAAACAGCCGCAATGCTCACCCGCCTTGCCCCGAGCCATATCCGCTTTGGTAGCTTTGAATATTTTTACTATAACAACGATATGGATGCATTGCGTAAACTGGCGGATTTTTGCGTTTCCCAATATTTTTCTGAAGCCGCCAATGCCAAAAACCCTTATGCAGCAATGCTCACAGAGATTTCTCAGCGCACTGGCAAATTAATTGCCCAATGGCAGGCGGTAGGCTTCGCACATGGAGTAATGAACACAGATAACATGTCTGTCTGCGGACTAACACTCGACTATGGCCCCTTTGGTTTCCATGACGCATTTAATGCTCATTATATCTGCAATCACTCCGACGAAAACGGGCGTTATGCATTCGACCAACAGCCCGCCGTGGGATTATGGAACCTCAACGCCTTGGCACGAGCGCTTTCACCATTGATGACGCAGGAAGAAATTGTTGTCGCCTTGCGCAGCTATGAACCAGCTTTTATTATGCATTACGAGACGCATATGCGCCTTAAATTAGGCCTGCATATGCAACACCCCGATGACGGTGCATTTATTGCATCTACACTTAAACTGTTACATGATAATTCTATAGATTATACTTTGTTCTTTAGGTGTTTATCTCACGATTGTGCCGAAGAAATTATTCCGCAAAATAGTGTGGATAGCTACAGGCAATGGAAGCTGCTATACGACAACCGCCTTAATCAAGAAAGCCTTAGCCCACAAGAACGCAAAACTGCAATGCTGAACGTTAACCCGAAATATATTTTACGCAACTATTTGGCAGAAAATGCCATTGCAGAAGCTGAAAGCGGCAACTATGCCGAAGTGCAGACTCTGCATAGCTTGCTAAAAACCCCTTATGATGAACAACCCGAATATGACGCATATGCCCAGCTTCCACCCAAATGGGCAAAAGACATCTGCATCAGCTGCTCGTCATAAACTACATCCGTTCTGGCACTTGAATACCCAATATATCCAAGCATGTGGAAATATGCCCATAGGCCAATTGCGCCAATGCCATACGCGATGAAGCAACTTTCGGATCTGCTGCTTTAGCAATAGGACATGCAGCATAAAAGCGGCTAAAACTCTGCGCCAATTCATAAGCATATTCGCTGATAACACTCGGCTCCCGACTCTCTACCGCCTCTTTCAGCGCAAGCGGATATCGCGAGGCCATTAATATGAGCGCCATCTCCTCAGGGGAATTAATTTTTATTTCTCCTGGATTTATATCGCTTTTCTCAACCATTGATTGCACACGCACACATGCATATTGCAGATATGGGCCTGTGCGACCTTCGGTTGAAACAAATTTTTCTGCATCAAACACATAGCCACTTAAACGATTAGTTGATAGATCGGCAAACTTCAGCGCCGCAATCGCCACCATTTTCGCTCGGTCTTCCGGCATATCGGGGTTGTTTGCTTTTACCGTATCCACACACAAATCAATTAAGCCTCGCAGACGCATCACCCCACCCTCACGGGTTTTGAAAGGCTTGCCGTCTTTACCGTTTACCGTGCCATAACCAATATGCTCAAAGCTGGTAGCGGGCGCCATATCTGCCTTTTTTGCTACCCTGAACACCTGTTCAAAATGCAGATGCTGACGCTGATCCACTACGTACAGCACCAAATCGGGCTTAACTTGCTCTACCCGTTGCTCTATTGTAGCTAAATCTGTGGTGCTATACAGCGCCGCACCATCGGATTTCACCAGCATGAGTGGCGGCAATTCTTTTTTATCGCCTTCTTCTGCCACCGGAATAATCCATGCGCCTTCGCTTTGCACAGCAATATTTTTTGCTTTCATGCGCTCAACCATTGGCGCAATGCGGGATTGTACGTCGGATTCACCCAGCCATAAATCAAAATCTACATCCAACAAGGCAAGATTCTCTCTAACTTGCGACAGCGAAACATCAACAAAATGCCGCCATAACGCATGATAACCCGCATGACCGGATTGCAACTCCTGCGTGGCAAGGCGCGCCTCGGCCATACGTGCCTCATCGGCTTTACAATCTGTTGCTGCCTTTGGATACATCACCTCAAGCTCTGCAAGGGTAACGGGCGATGCCGCAGGGAATCCATCTTTTTTATCTGCATCAAAATACGGCAAATTGGGGTGATTACGCTTAATTTCAGAGATCAGCATGCCCATTTGCAAGCCCCAATCGCCCAAATGAATGTCGCTTACAACTTCATGACCTACATGCTTAAACAGGCGGTACAGGCTATTGCCAATAATGGATGTACGCAAATGCCCCACATGCATCGACTTTGCAACATTGGGGCCACAATAATCAATCATCACTTTTTGTGGTAACGATACGCGATACCCGCCAAGATCACCATCTTTAGCCATTTTCGCGGCATGTGCTGCCAAAAACCCTGCTGTTACATCCAGATTCAAAAATCCTGGGCGCGCCACTTCTACTCGCGCAAATATCGCGGTTTCTGCTTGCAAAATAAATGCCAGCTTTTCGGCAATTTCCATGGGGTTTTTGCCAGCCTGTTTTGCACACGCCATGGCGCCATTGCACTGAAATTGCCCTAAATCCGGACGGGCAGAATACACCACACGGCCACGCTCTGCATCAAAGCCAAGCTCTGAAAAAGCGTTGCCAACAAGATGAGATAACTGGTCTAGTAAAACAGGCACCACCACAATATAAACTCCAAGGATTGAATAATTATCGGCTATAGCTAATATAATTCGACTGCATATGCAATCCTTACCAAAGCCAACTCATCGTAACTTATTGAGCATTCATTCAGCTATTATTTATGTATAAGATTAGGAGCATCATCTATTCCTTTGTAATATAATGATAGCACCTCATGTATAATCCAAGACACTACATGGCAATCACACAAGTTAAAATCGCCGCATTTACTTAGTGCTATCTTCTAATACATAACTATGCTATGTCCTTGACGGTATTAAAAAACTTATCCTTCTATGGAGCAACAATATGAGCGGTTTTGACCGCATGGGTCTTCACCCAAGCATTTTAAAGGCCTTATCCCAAATGGGATTCGACAAACCTACCCCTATTCAGGAAAAAGCTATCCCCCCCGCCCTGATGGGACAAGATGTTTTAGGATCGGCGCAAACTGGTACTGGAAAAACGGCAGCATTCAGTATTCCCATGGTGCAGTATTTGCTGCTCAATCCAGCACGTAATGCCTTGGTGTTGACCCCCACCCGCGAGTTAGCCCAACAGGTTAATGAGGTGGTGCGTAGCCTTACTGCCACCAATCGTGGCATGAACACAGCGCTGCTGATTGGCGGTATGGACATGAAGGCGCAAGTATCAGAGCTGCGCAACCGCCCCCGCATTATTGTCGGAACTCCAGGGCGCATTATCGACCATCTGGAACAAGGCAGCTTATTTTTGGGTGCCACCGAATTTTTGGTGCTGGATGAAACCGATCGTATGCTGGATATGGGCTTTGGCATTCAACTTGCAAAAGTGCGTAAATTTTTGAAGTCAGGGCGGCAGACATTGTTGTTTTCTGCGACCTTGCCATCCAACATTAAAGAACTGGCAAGTAATTATCTGAATAATCCTGTACGTATCGCCGTGGGTGGAAATTCGCAACCCATCGAAAAAATTAAGCAAACCATTATTAAAACCGATGGCAAAAGCAAAATGCGGGTACTGCAAGAAGAGCTAAAAAAACGCGAAGGCACGATTATTATTTTCTGCCGCACCAAATCTGGCACCGACAACCTGAGTGAACTCTTGAACAAGCAAGGCTTTGAAAGCCGCGCTATACACGGAGATTTATCGCAGGCACAGCGCGAAATGGTGCTGGAAGATTATCGCGAAAGCAAGTTTCGTATTTTGGTAGCCACCGATGTCGCTTCGCGTGGGCTGGATATCTCTCACATCACACTAGTGGTGAATTATGAGCTGCCGCAAGCACCGGAAGATTATATCCATCGCATTGGCCGTACCGGACGGGCAGGTGCCGAAGGCGAAGCCCTATGCCTGATAACCCCTGAAGATGCTGAGCAATGGCGCCTGATTAACCGCTTGATTGATTCCTCGGCCGCACGACCCGCAGGGGAAGATGCCCCTGCCCCTGCCACACCTAATGCACCCCATAGCCATAAAAAACGCCGTGGTGGAGCAAACCGTAATCGCAGCGGCAATCCACAAAACAAACCTTCCGGAATACAAAAATCCGCTAAGCCCAAGGTATCGTCTAAACCTTCATAAAGAAAACCTGCTTTAAGAGAACGTATTATGACAGCATGTGTTTCTAGTGACGTGGTGTTCGCACAATTTGATGAATGGTACGCAGAAGCCCGCGCATGCGAAACCCTCGCCTATGCCAATGCCATGAATCTGGCAACGGTAAATTCCGATGGCAAACCTTCGTCGCGCATGGTGCTGCTAAAAGGCCGCGACGATGATGGCTTTATGTTCTACACCAATCTGCATAGCCGCAAATCGCGCCAAATCAAAAACAACCCTTACGTTGCGTTATGCTTTTATTGGGATGCACTCGGCAAGCAAGTGCGCATTGAAGGCATGGCAGAACCTACCAGCGATGCCGCATCCGATGCCTATTTTGCCACACGCCCCCGCGAAAGCCAGCTTGGAGCATGGGCATCGCTGCAATCAGAAATGCTGGAAACCCGCCAGAATCTGAAGGACGCCTTTGCGCGGGTGAGTGAAGAATATGCCGGCAAAGATGTGCCGCGTCCTCCTCATTGGGGTGGCTGGCATGTTACGCCATCGCTGATAGAGTTTTGGCAAGAAGGCGCACACCGGCTGCATAAGCGCGTAGTATACAGCCTGACCTCGGAAGGCTGGAGTAAAACGCTGCTGAATCCATAGTTATTGCGTAATATCCGCATAGCAATTGGGAGTTTCATTCACCCGAATCGCCACACAACGCACTGCAGAATCTGCAAAAATGCGCGGACAAATATTTTCCATTAAATAGCGTCCAATGTTTTCTGCTGTGGGGTTATAAGGCAAATAATAGCATGACTGCCCAGTAGCTTGCTCCATCATGGTACCCAAAGGCTTATCCGCCTCGTTCAGCAATGCTGTATGATCCCAATGTTCATCTATCCAGCCGCCAAGCAAAGTTTTCACTACGCCAATATCGATGACTCGACCTTGTTTATCCAACTCGGCTGCGGCAAAACTTGCTTCTACCACATAGCGGTGACCGTGAACAAATTTACATTTGCTTTCGTGCTCCATTACGCGATGAGCGGCATCGAATTCTATACGCCGTGTGCAGGTAATCATAGTTCCTCCCTTTATTTGCGCTAGCATGCGCGGCAAGAGCTGAACTGTCAACTGCTTTGCGCCGCTTGACAGTACTCTTAACGCAGGGTAGCAATAATGTTTAACTTTTTCATTGGCAAAAGAAAAACCTATGCAGCGCACCCCTGATTTTTCGGATGATTTAATCATTCCATGCCAGCAACGGCAGTTTGATATGGCAACCGATGTTACCTATTTGAATTGTGCCTATATGTCGCCAATGCTCCATTCTGCACAAAACGCGGGCATTGCGGGTTTAAAACGCAAATGCGAGCCATGGAAAATGGGCGTGGACATGTTTTTCGAAGAATGCGAACAATTGCGCAGCCTTGCTGGACAGCTTATCCAATGCAGCGCCGACCATATCGCCATTATACCTGCCGCCAGCTATGGCCTGGCCGTGGCCGCCTATAATCTGATTCCACGTCTTAGCGCAGGCGACAAAATTTTGGTATTAGGCGAACAGTTCCCCTCAAATTTTTATATATGGCACGAATTAGCCAGCGAAAGTGAAATTGAAATTGTCACCGTTCCTGTTCCAAAAAATGGCGATTGGACACGCGCTATTTTAGAACGCATCGACAGCAACATACGCATTCTTGCGCTGCCTAACTGCCACTGGACCGATGGTACATTCATCGATCTGGAGGCCATCCGTGAAGCCATTGGCGAAGGGGACGACGCTCCCTATATGGTATTGGACTTAACCCAATCGCTGGGCGCATATCCGTTTGATGTTACAAAAGTTAAGCCCGACTTTATGGCCTGCGCTACTTACAAATGGGCGATGTGCCCCTATGGCATGGGCATTTTATATGTTGCTGAAGAATTCTGGAGCGGACAGCCCATCGAGTTTAACTGGATCAACCGCAAACGCAGCGAAAACCTCGCCCGCTTGGTTGATTATTGCGACGAATATCAGCATGGCGCACGACGGTTTGACGTAGGGCAACGCAGCAATCCTATAATGCTGCCCATGGCAGTGGCGGCATTTCGCCAGCTAATCGACTGGAATCCTGAGCGTACGCTAGCCACCATTCGCCGCCTCAACCATCGACTGGCTCAGCACACGCAAAATCTTCCGCTTACTATTGCAGATGAACAATATCGTGCAGGGCATATGTTGGGAATGCATTTAGGCGAACGCTGGTCGGATGAACTACGCAATGCTATGCAAGAAGCGCAGATATATGTGAGCTATCGCGGTACGGGTATGCGCGTTTCCCCCCACGTTTACAACACCCCCGAACAAATTGACCGTCTGGCCGAGTTTTTACAACAGCATCTACGCTAAAAAACTAAACTATTTGGCCGCGATGTCATAAAAACTTCATCATAATATTCTATAATGCATGTTTCGATAATAACAAATGGCATCTGCAAGTCATGGATAACGCATTATTTCTTCAGCACATCAAAAACGGCGTGCAAACCGAGATCGGCTCAAACATAACCGAACATATTGAATCTCAAGAAGATTTAGATGCATATGTTCAAGCCATTGCTGAAAACGAGAACATTACAACCATTGATCTGTCCAGGTTAAAGGACGACTATGATTTAGAAGATTTTGCCGCAGCTTTGGCAAATAAACCTCAGCTTGAGAGATTGTATCTTAGCAACAATACTATAACGGAGGAAGTCGCTGGCATCATGGCAGAAAACCTGCGAAGCAGCTCTTCATTAGAAGTTGCCTTCTTTGCACAGTGCGAACTTAGCCCCAAAGCCGCAATCTCTTTGGCTCAGGCGCTAGAAACCTGCCCCAACTTACGTTCTGTGAATTTTAAGCATAATAACGATATGGCCACCCCTGAAAGCATTAACGCTATCGGACATATGATGATTGAGGCGACACGGCTCGATAACTTAGATCTCGGCAATCAGGGTATGACTGAAGAAATGATAGATCCAATTATCACTGCCCTTCCCTATTGCCGTAACCTAGTACAGTTAAACATGAGCTTAAATTTTAGAGAAGATGACATAGCCGACAAACTATGCCCTGTTATAGCAAATGGCTTAAATCACAAGCTTGCCATGATTCAACCTGCTGATAATGCACTATATGAAAATATTTCAAGCAATCAAGACGAGTTTCGCAGCATTAGAGAGCAATTAGAAGCTAAAGACTTCGATCCGAGTAGTTTACATGCAACTGAACTTGCCGAAATATACGATAAGCTCCCATCACTCGATTACCGTAACAGTAAAAATTCCAAATTACCAAGCATACGTAGATTCGAGAAATATATCGACTCCCTGCCTGATGTTACTGAAAATGAAACCATAACATTGGCAGATCTTACCCGTGAAGGCAAAGATGGACACACGCCGCTTTCCAACCCTAAGACATGGCGTAAATTACCGCAGATGCTAGATAAACTTGAAGCTTCGGGCGAGACTATCGGTCTAGAATTATTGCAACAACCCAATCGCAATAATTTCGCAAATTTGCAAACCAGAAACCCTGAAATCGAAACGCCACCAACGCATCTGCAAGCCGCGCTTATCGCCGCTCCGGATTTTGTTATTCCTGCCTTGAATGCGCACGGTGTTCAGCTTAATAACGACACCTTAGTCAATGAAGATGGCAAGGCAACTCCTGCTTTTCAGACGCTGATTGACAACAAACAGGGCGACAGGCTCTTTAGTGGAACAAATTGGGAAGACGGCAATGCTGCTTTGCACCAAGCTGCGTATAGAGCTTTACCCCCAGAACAGCAAGAACTGGTCATAAACTATCGCCAAATACAAACCAATCTGTCCTATACACCACCACATAAGGGGCGCTAGCGTATTGTATGTCAAACTCTACTCCACATCCCCCGAATAAAACCAGAATATACTGGAATGAAAAACTCGATGGCATAGCAAAAACTGTCGATGAGATAGTGGCAGATATGACTGATAACCCTCATGTTACGCAAGTTGACATATCCTACGCCAACGATTTAGGAACGGATAATATAAACCGCTTGTTAGACGCAGCGGAAGGCTGCTCCAACCTTGAAATCATCAATATCAGCTCCACAAAACTCGATGCCTCTAACCTCAGTCATTTAACGCAAGCACTCACAAAGACATCTAAAATTAATGATGTTAATCTGGTTAATTGCGGGCTAGAAAGCGAAACGGCAGATACATTATTATCGGCATTAGTGGACAAAGATATTCGCAAATTAAATATTTCTACCAATAGGTTGGTTGGCGGTGGAGGAGAAATGTTATGCAACTTTCTTCGGCAGCACGAAAATATAGAATCTTTTGTTGCAACAGATACCCGACTAGCAGCAGAGGACTTTAACAACGCAACCTTACACGCCTCAGCGGTGCGATGCTTGCCGCTGGCCAGAATATGCAAACAGCGCATTGAGGAAGATAAAATATGTCTGATA
>JAKUPQ010000011.1:28300-44208 GCA_022450665.1 Alphaproteobacteria bacterium
CCAACTATTTATTTTAATGGAAGTGAAGCATGTGATGTTGCTGCGTTTGAGAGCAAAGTTGAAGCAGACAGCTCTGCAATAACAAAAGCTTATGTTAGCACCAGATCAGGCACAAAACAAGATATTTATCGCTTTTTCGATGCGGCAGAGCAATGCGAGAATCTTAAATCTATTGAAGTAGATGGCCCTTTAGCTGAGCCAGAGGATGTAGACAAAGTAGTTTCGCTGCTTGAGAAGCTGCCCAACTTAGAAAAAATCAATATTTTGAATGCCAAAATGGAGCAGGAGCAAGCAGAAAAACTCACCGAAGCTCTCAGTACTAAAACAAACATTACGGAATTAAAACTTAATGACGTTACTTTTAATGAGCGATCTACGACTCATTTGGCGCAAATAATCGCCCAATCACCAGATATGGAAGACATCTCCTTAACTGGCACAGAGTTCACTGATCAAGGCATTAAGCAACTCCATAGCTCGGTGAGCGGGCACGACAATATAGCTACCTCAAAAATAGCGGCAGACGCAAACTCAACTGAAGCCATTAATGATTGCATTCAATTGATGTTGCAAAGCCAAAGCATAAATTTTATCCACTCCGATTTATGGTTAAGGGAGGATGCGGATTTTCAAGCGCTTTATGATTTAGCCAGCCATAACTCAAGCGCTAATTACGATAGGCTTGATAATGCCTTTGATTCTGAATCACGCCTAAAAACAGATACCTTGTCTTGCCTTGAACTTGCTGAGCTAGAAGCCAGATCAGCAAGCATCAAAGATGATCATGGCCCTAAGCGTGGCGCACTTGAGCAGATCAATGCTTTTATAGATACTTTGCCGATATCAAGTCCCGAAACATGCACTCGCGAAGAGTTGTTAACACCAAACGACAAGGGCTATGCCCCTATTGATAATCCGCGCATATGGAAACATATGGATGAAATACTGGATGCGCTGAACGAAAAAGGCACACCCCTAACCGTTGAGGATTTTCTGCAACAACGTGAGCAGAATGGCGAAAGTCATAGCTTGTTAGAAACAGTTTTAGCAGGAAAAGGCGCAGGAAAGCTTAAAACACTTAACAATGCAGGCATCCAAATTCCATTGGATGTTATGGTGCAAGATGGCGAAGCCAGTCCATTATTGCAAAATTTACTCGATCAGGGTACAGCCAAGCATTTGCTAAGCCCCGCCAATGTAAAAAAACAGGGAACGGGAATTACACGGGAAGTGTTTAAACTTCTTGAAGCCGCCGACCAAGCTCCAGCCAATGTAAACAGTATGTTTCTGTCGGCTCAAGGCAACCCAAATATAAGAGGCCGGGAAATTTGATTTTAATCGGATTTATTTTTATCTTTTGGCGGCTTATTTACGGCCCAGCCACGCTTGTGCATACACCGCGCAAATTGCTCTACTAACGCGACATGTTCCCGTCCGGTAGGCATTTCACCCACAAATGCCCCGCCATAAGCGCTAACAGTTTGTTCGGCGTATTGTCTGCACTCTGTGCGATCTGCAGCATATTGCTTCTGCACTGCACTGCCTTCATGTTTGCATCCTGCGGTTGCCATCACCGCCATTGTGCCGATAATCACTAGTCGTTTCATATTGTCTCCTGTTATTGGCAACGCTTATAAAGCAGTTTGGGTAAAAAAACTATCATTTCACTATTATTTCTTGTCGCTATCTTTACGCATAAATTGCTGTAGGCCGACTTCGTCCAGCATACTCTGTTCTTTTCTATCTGCAATAATACGCGCGCGCTCTTTTTCGTTATCGCGGGTGATTTCATATTTTTTCATTTCGCCAAAACTCTCGGCAATGGCGCCCGAAAGCTGCTGCAAGCGTATATCAAGCTGCACGACCTCTTTGGCAATTTCAAGCTGCCGCGCCTGCACACGTTTTTCGAAATCGCCCATATATGCTGCCATACTAGGATTTTGCGCTGCAAGCTCTCGCTCTTGCATCAATTCATTATGCAGCTTACCCGCCGTGGCAATAAGCTGCTCGCGTTGCTCCTCCAGCTGCACCATCTGACGTCGCAATTCATCCAGCTTGCGTTGGTGGACCTTTATTAATGTGTCCAGCCCCTTCATTACCGACCTACAGCCTCGCCACCGGATTCGTAAGGCATATCCAGCAATTCTGCCAATTGCTGATACCCTTCTTCCAACGTATAATACTCATCTTTTTGCTGTTTAATGAACGCTTCCAGTGGTTCATGATATTTTATTGCCATGTCCACATCAGGGTCGCTACCTTTGCGATACGCACCCAGACGAATCATTTCTGCCATATCGTCGTAAGTTGCCATAAGCTGCTTTGCCCGTGCAACCAAGGCATTCTGCGCCTCTGTGTTACATCCCGGCATCATACGTGAAATGCTTTTCAACACATTAATCGCAGGGAAGCGCCCACGCTGTGCAATGCTACGATCCAACATTATATGCCCATCGATGATACCGCGCACCGTGTCACTGATTGGCTCATTTGTGTCATCCCCTTCGACCAAAACACTGAACATGCCTGTGATAGCGCCTTCGCCTTTCATGCCGGGCCCCGCACGCTCCAGCAATTTAGGAAGCTCAGAAAATACCGTGGGTGTGTAGCCCTTACTTGTGGGTGGCTCTCCCGCAGAAAGACCAATTTCCCGCTGTGCCATGGCAAAACGTGTTACGCTATCCATCAGACAAAGCACCTCTTTCCCTTGTTCGCGAAAATATTCTGCCAGCGCCATAGTGACATATGCTGCCTGACGCCGCATGAGCGCAGACTCACTAGAGGTTGCCGCCACAACAACAGAACGCTTAAGGCCTTCTTCACCCAGATCGTCCTCTATGAACTCTTGCACCTCGCGGCTACGCTCGCCAATTAAGCCAATGACATTCACATCTGCCTGCGAATTACGTGCAAACATAGACATCAGCACAGATTTTCCTACGCCAGAACCGGCAAAAATACCCATACGTTGCCCCTGACAGCAGGTAAGAAAAGTATTTACGGAACGTACACCTATATCCAGCTTACCACCCACTCGTTGGCGGAGATGCGATTGATCGGGGGTTTGTCGCAGAAAAAAAGCATCCCTCCCCCAGCGCAACCTACCAAGACCATCTATCGGCTCTGCAAAGGCATTTACCACCCGACCCAACCATGACTCGTCAGGATAAATCGCGGTTTCGGCGTCGGTCACCACAACTTTAGAGCCTGGACCCACACCTTCTGGGCTGCCAAAAGGCATGAGCAGGGCGCGTTCTTCGCGAAACCCTACCACCTCGCACACTACGTCGCGCTTATCTTTTGCATGAACATGGCAACGCGCACCAATGGTCAGGCCATGCTCGATGCCACTGCACTCTATTAGCAAGCCCATTACCGCCGTAACATGCCCCTCTAAACGAAAGCTACGCAAGCGCTCAATTTCCGATAGAATATGTTCCATTAAAAGGCATCCATGAGGGTTAAGGCAAAAGGTTAATGGGCTAAATAAATGTTTTATATATACTACTAGCATAGCTGCAGCAAAAATATGGTGCAAGTATTGCGGGCGTTAGTAAAAAATTAAGAATAGTTAATATTTGGTATATAAAGTGTTGTTAGCCCCATTCAAATACGATATATTGATATAGTTAAGTAAGCACTTATTAATTTTTCACAGGATGTGAATTCATGCGTGTACTTTTGGTCGAAGATGATCCGTCAACCGCAAAAGCGATAGAGCTTTCTCTGGCCTCAGAGGGCATCATTTGTGATACCACCGAACTGGGCGAAGAAGGGCTCGAAATCGGCAAATTATACGATTACGACATTATTATTCTCGATTTGATGTTGCCGGATATGGATGGCTATGAAGTGCTACGCCGCTTCCGCGCTGCAAAGGTAAATACCCCGATTCTGATTCTTTCCGGCCTTTCCAGCCCCGACCAAAAAATCAAAGGCTTGGGCTTTGGTGCCGATGATTACCTTACTAAGCCTTTTAATAAAGGCGAGTTGGTTGCCCGTATTCAGGCAATTGTGCGCCGCTCCAAAGGCCATTCCGAATCGGTTATCCGTACCGGAAAAATGACCGTGAATCTTGATACGCGCTCGGTGGAAATCGAAGACAAGTCTGTGCACTTAACCAGCAAAGAATACGGCATTATTGAGCTTTTAAGCTTGCGCAAAGGCTCTACACTCACAAAGGAAATGTTCCTGAACCATCTGTATGGCGGCATTGATGAGCCTGAGCTAAAAATTATTGATGTATTTGTATGTAAGCTGCGCAAAAAGCTATCAACCCTTGCGGGCGAAAACTACATTGAAACCATTTGGGGGCGTGGCTATGTTCTCAAAGAACCTGATAACTCCGCTTCTGAATCATCGCAAAAAAAAACTCTGTCTGAAGCCACTTGAACTTTTGACAGAGACCTAACGCACTCATTTATTTTTTTATTATAGCATTATATACCTCTGATCCGCTGTGATATCAGGGATGCACTGCCACAATCTCGAAATGTGTATCGTCAATGCTATGTCCAAGCTTCACCTGCAAGCTTTCGGCCAAGCGTGCCATAAAATAGGGTTGAACTGAACGCGGCGTGATATCAGCAAAATCCGTTTTTAATGTCAGCGCATCTATTGCCTCTTCATCATTGCGAATATTACTTCCCTCGCCGCGCACTCGCACTTCTACCTGCCCATCACTTTGTTTGCCCAAAATCACAGAAAGCTGTCCGCCACGCGGAAGGAAAGTTGAGATAAGAATCAACATATTCAATATTAATTTCGACATTTTACGGCTTAAGGATACTTCGGCAGAATCGGTGTAATGTTCTGGCCATGCTAGCTCGAACCGTGAGTCAGAAAAGAAGCTGTCGGCAAGTTCGCGTACTTCGCTAAGGCTGGCTTCACCCTGATAATTCACACGCCCGTAGGCCTGACGATAAAATTGCAAGCGAATCACCGCTTGTTGCGCACTTCCAATAATAAGCTCTAAAGCCTGATCTTGCAGCGCAAAGCCCTCTTCTCCCAAAAACTCCGCACCATTGTTTACCGCGCCAATTGGGCCAGTTAAATCATGACACAAGCGGGTAGAAAGCAATTCAGCAAGGCGCACTTCCAAATCCATTAAAGCATAACTCCATTTATCCACAAACATAACACAAGGGTGCAGTTTCTGTATAAACCTTATTTGTTACTAAGTAGTTAACTTTGGTAAAATTTTATCATTTTTTATTACCCATAGCCCCCTTTAGAAGCAGGTTTTTAATGCAGCCTTGCTACGTCATAACAGGTGCTATAAGAAAATATGATGACGGCAAGCACAACTAGAAGTATAGTATTTATAGTTAATATTATTAGGTGTGAGTAGGTTAACTTGTTGCATAACACAATTGGAGAGCGGCTGCGTCATTTAATGGCAGAACGTGGCCTAAGCGCCGCGCAATTAGCCAAGCGTGCAGATATCAAGCCCTCTTTTATTTACGATGTGCTTCATGGCAAATCCACAAACCCTTCTATTGTAAAACTTGCGCACATAGCGCGTTGCATGGATGTAGATATTTCATCACTGGTTGGCTCTAACTCTTCCTCACCTACGCAAAACCGCACCGAACCTCCCGCAAAAAGCCGTAAACTTCAACTCGATATGCATAGTGGCGATGACTACGTTACCATTTCCAGTATTTTGGTAGAGGCTTCCATGGGGGGTGGATCAATTGTTACCACCGAAGAAAAAGGCAAACCCTATTATTTCAGGCAAGAATGGATCCGTAACCGGTTGGGGGTGACAGCCGATGATCTACGCATGATTTTTGTGCGTGGCGACAGCATGGAACCCACCCTATGCGCGGGCGATATGATATTGATAGATATCACAAAGAAATCCCCCACCCCGCCTGGAATTTTTGTGTTATTTGATGGCTTTGGTTTGGTTACTAAACGATTAGAGTTTCTATCAAATACCAACCCCCCCGCCATACGCATTATTTCAGATAACGCACAATATGCCGCCTATGAACGCACCATAGATGAGCTGCACATTATTGGCAGGGTTGTGTGGTTTGCCCGTGAGTTGTGAATTATTTTTCATCCATGCCGGATATTTTGCGATAAAGCGTAGATCGACCAATTCCTAAATGGCGAGCTACATCAGTGATATGCCCGCTATAACGCTCTAATGCAAAGCGTATAACTTCATGCTCCACGTCCTCTAAACGACGCAGATTACCTGTTTCATCCACGCATCTCATCACACCATTTGCATCGCTTTGCTTAAGTGGTCTAGCATTTTTTTGCAATCGCATCGGCGTAACGTTGTCGTTATCCTGACTAAACAAATAGCGAAAATCTTCTGGCATCAATGTGTTACCCTGACAGCACATCACCGCATTAAATATTGCCTGTGATAATTGCTCTAAATTCCCCGGCCATGAAATCTCACGTAGCATATGCAAGGCTGCAGGGCTGATACTATTGATAGATTTACCTTCCATTGCGCAATAGCGTTGACAATAGACCATAGCTAGATTTGGAATATCTTCGGGTATTTCACGCAAATATGGCAAAGTAAGCGGCATGGCATTCAACATTGAAAAAAAGTGATTAATTTCCAGTTTCTCTTTACTGCTTGAACGCCGAACCGCATCGTTCATGGCAAAAATTACACGTCCGCGAAACCGTATATTGGGACGTGCTTCATTAACAGGGTGCATTAGCTGCAAAATATCTGCAAATCTTTTGCGTATATTAGGCGATAAAGCATCAATATTGCGCACTAAAACCGTGCCGTATTCCACTTTCTCAAGTACGCCTTTATTTTGATCATCTCCAAATAATCTTTCTTGTGCTTCGTCTTCAGATACCAGTGCGGCGTTAAAAGAAATAAAATATGAGCCTTTACGCGCTGAACTGCCATGGATCGCCCGCGCTAACATCTCATGTCCTGATCCCGGCGCCCCTTCTAAGACTAATGCCGTTTCGCTGTCGGCAAGATTTTTTGCCATATATACTGTTGCTTTCAGCACATCGCTTTGTGCGTTTATGTCATCCAAAGACAGTTGCTCACATGCCCATGCATGGCGAATTTCTAGTTGCAGGTCGCGCCGTAGCAAGGCATTACGTATAGCATTTGCTAGTTGCGTAAAATGAAAGGGCGTTATTAAAACATCCGTTGCACCCCATTGCGTTATTTCCGCCATTTGTTCTAGTTGGTGATAGGTCGCCAGCACCAATATCTGAATATCTTTACGCAATTTGCGCAATGCTTGAACAGCTTCTTGGGGATTTTTTGTCGAAGAAATATTTAACAACACCACATTTGGTTGTATTTGCCATGCATCGTGCATACGCTTTAGTGCCTCATCTACATTGTTGCTGTAGATAGTTTGAAACGGCATATTGGCTTTTATTTTTTGTTCAATTTCAGAGGCATTATTTTTATTGCCATCTATAATCATCACTATCTGCGACATAATATTTTCCCTTGATCATCAGCAGAAAAGTTGTTACTTTTTCGCAAAAACAATTATAGGTTGTATTATATGCAACCATAAGATGCAAGAAAAATTCTTATGCAACTTATGAAACTAGTTCTTAATGAATGACCATTCAATCGCCCAAGGCGTTTCCGGTGAAAATGGTGCGTAGATTACAATTTGCGTGGTAGATACCGGTTTACCATCTATACCTAAATAAATACCTTCCTCCAGCTCTACCGCCTGCCCCACCGAGGCATGAAACATCCATTCTTCTTCACCGTCTTGAGAAGACAATGAAACCATCCCATTCATGAGCCGCTTGGCTTTTACACTGGGATGCAAATGAAAACGCAGATTTACATCATGGGATCGGGCATTGTCATAACCATCGAAAATTTCAAGATGATCCGCGCCGGAAAAACGTTCCCCTGCATCGTTCATAAGCAACTGGCGGGTATGCACTAAGCCTGAATATGGAACATAGCCATTATAAATGCCTTCAAAAAACTGATAGCCATCCCGCGCAACAATACGTCGTGCAACGTTGGGAGCATCTTTATTCTCTACCACCTCCAGCTTAGGCAGCGCCATTTTGTGCAATTGGCATGAATTGCGATCATCTACGCAAATAGTGCTATGCGCAGCAGTCGTACGCACTACACGACTCCATGCCGGATCATTACCTATGAACGTGCCACAATTTACTACATAGCGCTGCAACCCATGGCTCATTTCAAAAGACAATGCACCAAAATACGAATCACCATCACCAACTTCTGGCGCGGCGACATCCATCAATACTACCGACTTGCCTGCTTCTAACCGCCCATAGCCGCAAAATTCCATCATCGCGTCATCATTCGCAATTAGCACTTCGCTAGTTGCAGATTTTGCAGAAATTTGCTGCAACATATCCAGCGTTTGCGCAATATCTGTAGCATCACCTTGGTTTGCGCCATTAAACAAAGGAAAACCACCATCCGCATGCAAAAAATATTGCAATGTTTGCCCTAATAAAGAAATTGCTGCTTCTAGTTTTTCATGTTCTTTATCAGCCAGTTTTTCTAATGCCAAACGTATGTCAATAATATTACGTAATATCCGGTGCAAATCTTCAGGATTACGGATTTTTTTGTGCCGTTCGCCATTTAAAGTAACGTCAAGCTCCGCTTGCAAATAGTCCAGTGCCTCGTCGTATAGAAAACTGCACTGTGGCAGTGTCAGCGCCACATATAGCAAGCCCTTTATGGCAGAAAGCCCTGCTTCGGAATCCCCTGCACGTAATAATCCGCGTAAAATCAGTGCCTGTCGTACAGAAGCATGTAATACACGGCGGCGAAAAATTTTGGGTGCATTTCTTTGAATCACAGGAGTGTATAGCACCCAATTGGCAACGCGCTCACCCATAATTTCCGGCTCACGGGCAATGGCATGCATTCGGTCGCTGGCAAAAATCCAGTCTTCTACAAAGCCACGCAATAGCTTTGCACCGGTTTTGCTGTCGTTATAAGCAATGACATCGCGCATCCAGTCAAAGCTATGCAAGGCGCGCAGCCAATTTGTACTACCTTCTTTAGAAAACCAGCCAATGTGGCGCGAAAAAGAAATATCGCATCCGGCAAGCGTGAACCGACGATTGAAAACATGCTTGCCGCGCTCTTCGTTACCAACCCATAAATCATCCGGCCAGTGACGCTTATCGAGTGATGGCAGCAGGCCAAACGGACTCCATTTACCAATACGCACACCATAGGCGGTGCGTAAACTAAACGGCTGAATTACGCTGGGCAATAGCGTAATAATTCCTTTTTTGGGATGTGCCATATCGCCTCTATCCGCCGCTTTATTTGCCTGTTGCATAGGACTTTTTTATCTTTATATGCGCAATGCGCTGATGTTTTTGGCATAATCTTGCGCATTGCCTGTGAAGACGGCAGAGCCCGCCACCAGCATATCGGCACCGGCAGCGACTACCTCAGGGGCAGTTTGCGCATTAATGCCACCATCTACCTGCAAATCAATATCACGCCCTGATTCATCTATCATCTTGCGGATAAAGCGGATTTTATCCAATTGGGAGCGGATAAAGCTTTGCCCACCAAACCCCGGATTTACCGTCATTACCAAGACAAGGTCAATGTCATCCATAATATAACGCAAACAATCGGGCGATGTAGTTGGCACTAAAGACACGCCGGCTTTTACGCCTTGCGCTTTAATATGCTGTAAGCTGCGATGCAAGTGCGGCCCTGCTTCTGCATGAATAGTGATAATATCTGCCCCCGCAGTGGCAAAGGCCTCGATATACGGGTCTACAGGAGCAATCATCAAATGCACATCAAAAGGCAGTTTGGTATGGCTTCTGGCAGATTTTACCACCACCGGGCCTATGGTGATATTAGGCACAAAATGGCCATCCATCACATCCACATGTATAAAATCTGCTCCGGCATCAGTGATGGCGCGAATTTCATCGCCCAAGCGAGCAAAGTCTGCCGACAGAATAGAAGGTGCAATACGTGTTTTTTGCTGTGTCATATCTATGGTTATACCTCAATAATACCCACTGGCAAGCGCTAGTTCATATACCAACCGTGGCTTACTACCAGCGATTGTCCTGTAAGTGCATTAGTTTTGAATGCACCAAAGAACAATGCTGCTTCAGCCACATCTTCCACAGTGGTAAATTCGGTATCTACGGTTTCACCCAGCATCACTTTTTCTACCACTTCTTTTTCAGTTATACCCAGCTCTTTTGCCTGTTCGGGTATTTGTTTTTCTACCAGCGGGGTTTTAACAAAGCCCGGGCAAATCACATTGGCACGCACGCCATGTTTTGCGCCTTCCTTGCTCACCACGCGCATTAGCCCCATCAACCCATGCTTGGCGGTAACATACGCTGATTTAAGCGGCGAAGCTTCTTTGGAATGCACAGATCCCATATATATCACGCTGCCGCCACCTTTTTTATACATATGCGGCAGACATGCTTTGGTAGTTAGAAATGCCCCATCCAAATGAATTGCCAGCATCTTTTTCCAATCGGCAAAAGGGAAGTTTTCAAGCTTATGCACAATTTGTATGCCTGCATTAGAGACTAAAATGTCAACGCCGTCCCAAGCATCCACCACTTGTTGCACCCCTGCATTTACTGCATCTTCCGAAGTCACATCCATTTCAATTCCCATCGCTTTGCCCGGGCCCATTTTAGTGAGTTCTGCAGCGGTTTGCTCGGCATCTTCCAAGCGAATATCTGCTATCGCAACATTTGCACCTTCCTGCACATAACGGCGGGCTATACCTTCGCCAATACCTCTTGCAGCCCCTGTTATGATTGCCACTTTACCTTGCAGTTGCATAATTCTCTCCTAACAATTAGTTACTTATTACATAGATCCAAAACGCGAACGCCGTGTTTGGGTTTTTCTCGCTCTAGCCATTGCGGGTGGTTTAATGTGTGTTCCACATCACCTTTGCCGCTGCTCCAATGCTCCTGCATTGAATATCGCGAGAACTCATAATCTTTACTGTTCGTTTGATATTCTTTGCGCCGGTTTATTAAATGCACCACCGTAATAGCCGCATCCGAACTCCACTCATTCAGCGCCTGCCAATCCGGATCGCTTTTAATGTCTTCCGGTAGTTTTTCTATAAGGCGCTGCAAAGTGCGACGCATCTGCTGCACTTTTTTGAAATAACTGGTATTAAGACGAGTACGGCTGGAATAACGAATATCACTCTCACGTTGCTCTACATCCAGCAAGGTTTGTGGCATAGGCCCGCTTGCGCTGTATAAATCCACCTGAAAAATACAGCTATCCTGATCATTTTTCATATTATCAATAACATATTGCAGCGGCGTATTAGATACAAGACCACCATCCCAATACCATTGACCGTCTATTTCAACTGGGGGGAATCCAGGCGGTAACGCCCCACTCGCCATAATATGCTCGGGGCAAATCGTGTCGGTGAGCGAGTCAAAATAGGCAAAGTTTCCTGTTTCGACATTGACTGCACCTATGCTCAAACGTACATGGCAGGCATTCAAATAGTCAAAATCCACGAACTTTAATAACGTATCGCGCAGTGGCGAGGTATCGTAATAACTTACTGGGCTGAGATTGAATGGCGAAGGCATACGTGGTCTGAAAAAACCCTCTACGCCCTGCATGGCCGTAACAAAGGCACTGTATTCATTAAAAATTTTGCGCCCCATGTTGTTATTTACCACCGGTGACAGCGTTACGTTTGCTGATACCAGCTGCCAAAATTGCTTTAATTTTTCGAGTCGTTGCTGTGGGGGGTTGCCTGCAATAATTGCTGCATTGATAGAACCAATAGAGATGCCTGCGATCCATTCGGGATCGTAGCACGCATTCGCGAGTGCCTCAAACGCCCCTGCCTGATAGGAACCTAGCGCACCACCGCCTTGTAGCACCAGAATAATTTTTTCTTCAACATGCGGAATGGGAGGATGCTTGGCAAACTGCATCGTCATAAAAACTCTCGAATGTGGTTAGAAAGAATATTTAGATGCAACAAGCATAATCTGCTTGATATAATTTTGCTATCAACAATTTACTGCATTGCAACAGCAGATATAATTACCACGGCTTGCGCGTGAGGGTAATCATCGGTCATAGTAAGATCAATCTGAGCTACCATACCTTCAGGAATAAGCTTTTGCAGTGCTGCTTTAGCACCCCCCGTTAAATGCAATGTCGGTTTGCCAGAGGGTAAGTTCACTACCCCCATATCGCGCATGAACACTCCCTCGCGAAAACCCGTACCCAATGCTTTGGCGCACGCCTCTTTTGCAGCAAAGCGTTTTGCATAGGTGCCGGTGCGCATGTGGCGCGTTTCGGTACGGCGCTGAGCTTTTTGCTGTTCGGTCGGGGTAAATACACGGTTTAGAAACCGTTCGCCGAAGCGGTTGATAGAATTCTCGATTCTATCTATGCGCGTAATATCATTGCCAATTCCAACTATCATTGCGCCACTCGCGCTTTATCCATCAGTTGCCGCATAGTAATAATGGCTTTATCCAGCCCTATAAACATTGCTTCACCCATCAGAAAATGGCCAATATTTAATTCTGCAATGGGTGATAATGCAGCAATTCTGCCAACATTTTCAAAGTTTAATCCATGCCCTGCATGGCATTCCAGCCCTATTTTCTCTGCATAATTTGCGGCAGCGACAATACGCGCCAATTCAGCTTTGCGAGATTTTTCATCGGCTGCATCGCAATAGCGTCCGGTGTGCAGTTCGACCACAGGCGCGCCCATTGCATTTGCCGCATCAAGCTGGTTTATATCCGCATCAACAAACAATGAAACGCGAACGCCAGCAGCACAAAGCTCTTGCACAAATGGCGTAAGAATGGAAGTTTGCGCGGCAGCATTCAAGCCACCCTCGGTGGTTAACTCCTCGCGTTTTTCTGGCACAAGACACACCGCATGTGGTTGCACTTTAAGAGCAATATCCAGCATTTGACGGGTTGCCGCCATTTCAAAATTCAGGGGAATATCCAGTTGCGATTTTAACGCAAACATGTCTTCATCGCGAATATGCCTGCGGTCTTCGCGTAAATGCGCAGTTATACCATCGGCGCCAGCAGCCTGAGCCTGCAGCGCCGCCCGCACCGGATCGGGATTGTTGCCGCCGCGGGCATTACGCACCGTGGCAACATGATCGATATTAATACCCAAACGTAATGGCTGCATAACTTAACTATAACGGTCAATGGTTTGTATAATCGGTTGAGAGCGCAAATTGGCAATGATATTGTTCAAATGATCCACATCATGCACTTCAATATCAATAAGCATTTCAAAAAAATCACTGGCGCGGTTAACAATTTTGATATTGGTGATGTTGCCCGCATCTTTAGCAATGGCATTTGCCAATGTCGCCAGACCTCCGGTTTCATGGGCTACAATCGCTTTCACGCGCCCCACATAGGCTTCTTTACCTTCGTCTACGCTGCTATCCCAAGACACATCTAAAATACGCTCTGGCTCATTTGTCTCAATATCCATAAATTTATCGCAATCGTCGGTGTGAATGGTTACACCTTTACCAGTAGTAACCACGCCACCAATGTGGTCACCCGGAATTGGGTGGCAACAGCCGGCAAAATTCATTGCCATACCGGGGATCAACCCACGAATTGGGACTGCTTCACGCTTGAGGCCACTCACATTGGTGGATTTTCGACGAAAGAATTTTTCGCGAATGGCATCGGCGGCAGATTTCTTTTTTGGGAACAATCTATCGCTTACATGCTGACGGCTGATAAGCCCCTCACCCACTTCGGCATAAAAATCTTCGAGGTTCTTTTTGTTAAAATGATCTAATTCCCCCTCGAGAGTTTTTTCGTTCAGATCAAATCCTTCTTGCTTGAATAGCTTTTGCACCATGGCTTTGCCAAGCACTGTGTATTCTTTGCGTTGTTGTGTGCGCACATATTTGCGAATAGCAGAGCGCGCCTTTCCAGTAACCACAAACCGCTCCCACGCAGGCGAAGGAGTTTGCGATTTACTGGTGATAATTTCCACCTGATCACCATTATGCAAATGGGTGCGAAGCGGCACAATTCTACCGTTCACTTTTGCCCCCACACAAGTATCGCCAATACGTGAATGCACTGCATAGCCAAAATCCACAGGCGTTGCTGCGCGGGGCAAGGCAATTAAATCGCCTTTGGGGCTAAAGCAAAATACCTGATCCTGATACATTTCCAACTTGGTGTTTTCCAGAAAATCTTCTGGGCTGGTTGTGCGTTCCAGAATTTCTAAAAGCTCCCGCATCCAGCGAAACTGCTTGCCTTCGGTGCGTACATTTTGCGCACTTTGTTTATAAGACCAATGTGCTGCCACACCATTTTCTGCAATATCATGCATTTCCTGCGTGCGTATCTGTACTTCGATACGGTGCTGTAAAGGACCAATAACTGCCGTATGAAGCGAACGATAGCCATTAGATTTAGGCGTGGAGATATAATCGTCAAACTCATCAGGAATCATGTGCCATTTGGCGTGAACTGCCCCTAAAGCGTGGTAGCAATCCGGCACTGAACCTACCAGCACACGAAAGGCAATAATGTCGCTTAGCTGCTCGAAGTTAAGACTTTTTTGCGCCATTTTTTTCCAGATCGAAAAGGGACGTTTTTCCCTACCAGTGATTTCAAATTTTTCTATGCCGCTTTCGCGCAAAACCTTAGTGATTTCTTCCATGGTTTTTTCAGTTTCGGCTTTACCCTGTTCACGAAGGAAGTTCAATCGGTTAACAATCGAATTGCGCTCTTCGGTACGTAGCTCAGCAAAAGCCAGATCCTGCAGCTCCTCCTTTACCTGACGCATACCAATGCGCTCGGCTAGAACGGCATAAATTTCTAAGGTTTCATGGGCGATACGCTGACGTTTTTCTTCTTTTTTAATATGGTGTAGCGTACGCATATTATGCAAACGATCTGAGAGTTTGACCAACAATACGCGGATATCCTCCGACATGGCCAGCAGCAATTTGCGGAAGTTTTCCGCCTGTTTGGTGTTTTCGGATTTGGTTTCCAGCTTGCCCAGCTTGGTAACGCCATCAACAAGATTGCGAATTTCGCTGCCAAACAACTTTTCTATTTCTTCCAAAGTCGCATCGGTGTCTTCTACTGTGTCATGCAGCAGCGCAGTAATAATAGAGGCCGTATCAAGTTTTAGCCCTGTAAGGATATAGGCAACTTCGAGGGGGTGAGAAAAATAGGGGTCGCCAGAGGCGCGAGTTTGGCTGCCATGTTTTTTCATGGCATACACATAGGCGCGGTTAATTGCGTCCTCGTCGGCGTCAGGATCGTAGGATTTGACTTTTTCGACCAGTTCGAACTGGCGGATCATAGGGCAAAACTGCTTTATATCGGAGTATAGGAACTAGTAATATAGTCCCTTTCCAGCGCCTATTTCAAGGGTTATCGCGCAGAACAAATAAGATAGGCAATTTGGCATTCAAATGCGCG
The DNA here is from genome assembly GCA_022450665.1 of Alphaproteobacteria bacterium. GTDB lineage: Bacteria > Pseudomonadota > Alphaproteobacteria > Rickettsiales > VGDC01 > JAKUPQ01. Next base: position 43,769 of record JAKUPQ010000011.1, read on the forward strand.
AATATCAGTCTTCTACATCGATATTTTCATCGGCAAAAGACATGCCGGAATCGTCTGCGGCAACTTCTGTGCCACTGCCACCGCTGGTTTCTTCTGCCAGCAATTCCTGTGCTTCACTGGGTTCTTCAGTTTCTGGCTCGTCTATGCTGTCATAGCTTTGCGAAACCTTGCTAAACTGATTGATAGTTGATTCTTCCAAATCTGCCAGATCAACGGTTTGATCTGCGATTTCGCGCAGCGCAACTACAGCGTTTTTATCATTATCGCGGTCTACGGTTAATGGCGCGCCCGAAGCGATCTGTTTTGCGCGGTATGCCGCTGCAAGCACCAGATCAAAACGGTTAGGAATATGTACTACGCAATCTTCTACAGTAACGCGTGCCATGGAGAAACCCTCGCAATTTCAGTTATCTTATAAGAAAGCGGGAAAATAAATGATT
>JAKUPQ010000012.1 GCA_022450665.1 Alphaproteobacteria bacterium
TGGGTTGTGGTGTTCAGGAGGTAAAGCACGGGGATCTGTAACTGGATTTAGTCCTATTTTAGATGCAGCGCAAACGCCTTCTACCGCCACATGGTATCATTATGCATATACTTTCGACGATGCAACAAATACGCAGAATCTATATATTAATGGTACACTAGCGCAAACTGGCACAACTAATAGTTCAATTGATTATAACAATTCACCTTTATCTCTAGGCGTAGAGTTTGAACAGCCCGGCGGCGCAAACCCCCAATATCATTTAAATGGTCTAATGGACGATGTGCGCATTTACGATAATGCCTTAACTGCTACAAATATTTCTGAGCTTTACGGAAACTTTTTCACCGTTGCAGGCATAGAAAAAATGTCGACAACTGCTGATGTGGCTATTCAGGCAACGAATTCAATTACGCTGGATTTACAAGGCGATACCTTGGATATGGCAAACGACCGTAATCTTAGCCTCACTACGACCAGTGGCGATATTTTAACGGCCTCTGCCGGTAAAATCACCACCAACCGCACAGGTACGGGCGGCAATGTGACCTTTGATGCGGGGCGGGATATTTTGTTTAATCACGCGATTGATATCGAAGCGCAAAATGGCGGAGATGTCAGCTTTAAAGCCAATCGCCATATTGTGATGGGCGCTGGCGGTACTATTGAAAGTTTGAGTAACCCTTTAAATACTGTGTTTTGGAGCGATGCCGATGCAGATAATGAAGGCGCCATCAGACTTGTGGGCAACACAATTAATTCCCTAGGTGGTGACGTAATCATGGGCGGCGGATTAGATGATGGTGCGAATAGCGGTACCGCCAGCGATGGCCGACCCGATAATTTTGCGCAGGCCACAAATGTCGAGCAAAAAGGCATTTTCTTAGATGCCACTACAGTACAATCGCAGGCAGGCGATATTTTGCTGCGAGGCAATGCTGCGTATGATGTGGCCTTAGGTGAAGGCTATTATGGGATTCGCACATTTAATAATTCGGTGCTTGAGTCTACCTCTGGAGATATCAGCCTTATCGGGAAAACCATTGGTAAGCGCGTAATTTGGGGTATGGAAATAAGAGATACTACAATAGAGAGTCAGACTGGCGATATTTTATTTGATGGCGATGCTCAAGGTACAGCAGACAAGGTTGTTGGGGTGGATTTCTTCTCTTCGGACGTGGAATCTACTGGCATAGGTGCAAATGCAGGAAATATTACCTTAACTGGTAACTCTGTTGGTTCGCAAGACGGGGCAGGTGTTCGATTCTGGCAACAAAATACTTACCTTATGACTACAGATGGTGATATTTCAATTACCGGTACTTCTGATACGGGCGATGGAGTGCATCTAGCGCGCAGTAGATTAGCATCTTACGGAACAGGTGCGAATGCTGGGAATATTAGCGTTACTGGTACTGGTGGAGCCTTAGGAGTAGGCATTTACAGCTTCGGTGGAATTCCTTTTCAAATTTTTAATAAAGATGGTGATGTTACCATTAACGGCACATCTACTGCTACATCAGGCGATGGTAATTATGGTGTGGCATTAAATGACTACCGTATATATATGGAAGGCACGGGTAGTGGCCCGGATGCCGGAACAATTTCTATTACAGGAACCGGCGGCGCAGGGGTGAATAACAACCACGGCGTATATATGTTCTTTGATAAGTTTTCATATTACGACCTGCTAGACAATGACTTAATTGTTAATGGTACAGGCGGCGGTGACGGTACAGGTACTAATAACCATGGTATATATGTAAGAACCCCATTCGACATTGAAAGCACTGGAACAGGTGCTAATGCAGGAAATATTACCTTTACCGGAACGGGCGGCACAGGCACGACGGATAACTACGGCGTAAAGCTGGAAAATGGCGTAATGAAAACTGCCGATAGTAATATTACCATTACTGGCACCGGAGGTACTGGCACCAGCAATAACCATGGGATAGCACTGATTAATTCTGCAGAATTAACCACCACAAATGGCGATATTTCACTTACAGGTAATGCTGCTTCTGGCACAGGGTTATACTCTCTCACAGGTGCCAATGTAATAGGTGACGCAGCGATGACAGGAGATATTACTCTGTCTGGCACCTCTACAGACCTGCGCGACATCGCTATCACCAGCCTTGCCAATATTACTATGACGGCCACCAATGCCATGGAATTTACAGCGGCAAACATTAATGCCAATACGCTGTCTATGACTTCTACCGCAGGTGCAATTACTCATAATTCAGGTATGCTTACCGCACCTACGCTCAATTTTGACGCCGCAGGGATTGTTACTGCTAACCTAACCAGTAATACCGTTGATATGGGAGCGAATGCTACAGGATCTGTACTAACAGGCTTGGTTAATGGTGCCACAGATCAGGCAGCGGCTGATAGCATCCTTGGCGGTCCTGGTAACGACCCAGCCTATACATTTGAAGGGCTAACCATTCGTTATGCAGCGCCCGCACCTGCGGGAACACCGTGCGTAACCCGTCCACCTTTGCCAGAAACTCCTGCACCAGAAACTCCAGTGTTGCCTCCGGTAACGCCCACACCTAAGCCTACAACGCCGGTAAGCCCTAAGCCGAATCCAACCCCAGTGATTGCGACACCGCTTACGCTTCCTAATACCGTGGTGTATGTATCGCAGCACCCACATGTAGGTATTTCTACTACAGAACCCGGCAGCACAAACCCTGTAAAAGAAATAGGAAGAACTACCTTGCCCGCTTCACCTAATGCTGCTCCTGAAAGCAATACAGATAATGCTACAGACAAAGAAGAAGAAACCGCAGTTAAGATTAAAAGCAATAAAAATAAGCTGTCCGGGCTTACGAGCGGGTTGCTGAGGTTAAGTCCTAAACTCGCTAAGATTCTTGGCTATAGTAAAGGTGAAGTATTCTAATTCCAGAACTACGCTTCGCCAAAGCAGTCTCATCAGAAAAATGATTTTATAAAGCGCTTAGCATATAGCTATGCGCTAATATTTTTATTGGGATGCGATAATATTCGGAAGGAAAATGGTGCCGGTTGTCGGATTTGAACTGACGACCTACCGCTTACAAGGCGGTTGCTCTACCCCTGAGCTAAACCGGCACATTTTAAAGGCTGGTGGCGAAAATACTCATATTTGTAAAAAACCGCAAGTTTTTTGTGTGGCATATTATTCGGGTTGGTATTCGCCTTCGTCCAGCCATGGGCGATAATTCAGTGGTTGGCTGAAATAGAAGCCCTGCATATATTCCACGCCCATATCCATAAGTACCTTGGCGACTTCGCCAGTTTCGACAAATTCTGCCACGGTATGCAAACCATAGCCCTTGGTGAAATCCAGCAAGGTTTTCACAAAAAAGCGGTTGTCGTTGTTATCCGTAATATCTTTAATGAAAGCGCCATCAATTTTTAGCATGTCCACAGAAAGTGCCTTAAGTTGACGGAATGAGGTGTAGCCTGAGCCAAAATCATCAAGCGATACCTGACAGCCGAGTGCTTGCACCGAGGCTACAAAATAGGCGGTTTCTCTTAAGTCGCGTTGAGCGGCTGTTTCGGTAATTTCTACTATCATACGTGAGGCAACGCTCAAATCATCTTGCAGCAACATGGCCAAATAGCGCACCCATTCCGGATTGCCCGTGGTGACGCTGGATATATTAAAGGCCAGTTCGACAGTGGGGTGGTTACGCAATTCTTCTACAACTTTTTCTACCACCAAGCGGTCAATAATTTCAATCAGCCCCATGCGTTCGGCTATTGGAATAAGAGGTCCAGCGGTAGTGATTTTTCCTTCTTTATCAACAATGCGCAGTAAAGATTCATAATGTCCCACTGTGCCGGTTTGCGCCCGTATAATCGGTTGATAGGCTAAGCGCAGCCGGTTTTCCACAATGGCGTCGTGCAGATAGTTTGCCAAGGCCATTTGTTGCCGACTTTTTTCGCCATCATAACTGGTTTCTTCAAACGAGTTGAACACCATATTATTGTTATTATTTAGCGCTATATAGGCCTTATCGAGGGCATCTGCCACGGTGGCGGCAGGTTCTGGAAAGCACACACTGCCAATAGAGCATGTGACATGCAATGCGCCCACCTTATGTTGCAGTGAAAGCATCTGAATCAATGTTTTAAATTCTAAAGCGCGTTTTTCGGCACATTTTCTATCGCAATCTGCAAGCACCACCCCCATCTGGTCGCGGTGAATCCGCTCTACGCAATCATGCGCGCCAAGGGATCCTGCAATCACTTGCTTAATATCGCTGAGAATGCCCTCGGATGTTTCAAAACCATAGCCATTAATAATCATCGCCAGATTGTTTACAGCAATGAGCATAAATACCCCGCACTCGTTGCTTTTGGCGCTATGCGTAATGGCTTTGTGTAAGTGCTTCATGAATGCAGGGGGATAATGATAGCCACGACGGTCGTTAACCCGCCTGTCTGGAACATCTTGCGTTAAATATGCCAGTACATCTTCTTTATCCAGATTACCATCGAGATGCGACACTGTTAACGTGCTGACCAAAGCGGTTGGTTCGTTACTAGCATCGCGCACGATGCGCCCCATTTGACGTATGCGCAAATGCGGCAGGCCTTCATCGTTATTGATGCCATATTCCATATCGACCTCGCGGCCATGGCGCGGCAGGGAGTTTTTTAGCAATGTATAGCGGCGCTGGTCTTCCTCAGACATGCGCGCAATCCATGCATCAATACTGGTAGGCAGGGATGTGGGAGAATCCAGCAAATCCTGTGCGTTTGCTGCCCATGTAAGGCTATCCGTCGTCAAATCCCAATTACATACCGTGCTGTTACCTAAGGCAAGGTTCTGACGTAATAAATCTAGCTCGTCTTGAGGAGAAAGCATGGGGCTGGAGTCTTCTTTCACCGTAAGATTATCAGACGCCCCAATAGAAGCAGCATCTGAGGGTTTATCAGTTGCCACTTCGGATGCAGTACCTTGCAGCGTACTACGTGTAGTGGCGGCGGGGTTGCTATTTGCAGTCATAAAAACTGTCCTTACGGGCTACATGCCCAGGATTATTACTGTGCGAAACGCATACTAACAAATGAAACTTACCGCATTCATTCCATCTGTAATGGTATTCAAGTTTTATCATGGCAGGTAAATATTAACGATTTACTAAAATATGGGGGGTATTTTAGTTATTAGAGATACAAAATGGCAATGAACCATAAAAATAACAGTTCTCCTAAAGTGACATTGCTTTTAAATATTTTCATGCAATTCAACGGGTTATCAGGATTCCACCGTAATAATTGCACGCAGGAGTGAGCAAAAATTATGGCGACAGCACCAATAATAAATATAGGGGAGAGGGGAATTAAAAGACAAGATAATCCTATGCATAGTGCCATAGCGGAATAAAAGCCACCTATCCAAAGCTTGCCATGTGTTTCTAAATGGCGCGAGGTGGATTTTATGCCAATCTTTTCATCGTCTTTTTTGTCTTGATGTCCGTAAATGGTGTCGTAGCCCAGCGTCCAGAAAAAACAAGCCGCATAAAGCATGGTAGTTGATAGGGTGAACGTCCCTGCCACGGCCATCCAGCTTATCAATACCCCCCAATTAAATGTAATTCCAAAAAACGCTTGCGGCCACCATGTAATGCGTTTCATGAACGGATACGCAATAATAAGCGCGATGACGGGTAGGGTGGTAATAAGCAAGTGCTGAGGGGCGATGTGGCCGGGCAAGTATTCTATTAATATTATAAGCAACCCAGAAGCCACCGAAAAAAGCAATGCCAACGCTTTAAATGCGTCGATAGGTTGAAGCTCACCGCTGGCGAGTGGGCGCATTTTCGTGCGCTCCACATGCTTATCCAACTCGCGGTCGGCAAGATCGTTAATAATGCACCCCGCGCTTCGCATGACAATGGCAGCAAGAAAAAAAAGCGCCAAGTAAAGAATTACTAAAAGCGTAGGAAAATCAGGATTTTGCTTTGCGGCCAACAGTACCGCCCACGCGCAAGGCCAATATACCAGCCAGATGCCCACAGGTTGATGCAGGCGCATGAGACGGAGGTAAGCATGTAAATTTTGCATAGGGGATCGGGCAGAGCGGTTATATTTGGTTGTTTACATTCGCGGGGCGTGGCTCTAGTTTTTGCATATAGCTATGAAAGAGTCACCGTGACGTCACCCTATCCTAAAATTCGCTTATTTGTCGAGTCGTCTTTATTGGCGGGTGCTACCTTTGCATTGAAAGATGGCCAAGCGCATTACCTGATGAATGTAATGCGCTTAAATGCTCAAGAGCCAGTTGCTGTATTTAATGGACGCGATGGCGAATGGTCGGCAATGCTGCGCCCTGTATCAAAAAAGAAGGCAGATTTGCAAGTAATGGAACGCTTAAAGCCACAAGTATCAGCACCTGATATATGGTTGGCTTTTGCACCGATTAAGCACGGACGCATTGACTTTCTGGCCGAGAAAGCTACGGAACTTGGTGTGTCTGCCTTGCAGCCGGTAATGACAGCGCGAACGATTGTTAGCCGTGTGAATACTGAGCGGCTCTATGCGAATGCCATAGAAGCTGCCGAACAATGCGAGCGTATGGATGTGCCATTGGTGCAGCCTCCGGTTAAATTAAATCAGCTGTTATCTCAATGGCCGCAAGAGCGTGTGCTGATATATGGTGATGAAACCGGCCACGGCTCAAGCCCACAGGGGTTGTTTGCGCAATTGCCGACACAGGTGAGGCAATGGGCAGTTTTAGTGGGGCCAGAGGGTGGGTTTACCCCGCAGGAGCTGGAGCAGTTACATACTGCCAGTTTTGCACATGGTATTAGTTTGGGGCCACGTATCTTGCGGGCAGATACGGCGGCACTTACCGCGCTAAGCTGTGTGATGGCATGGCGTGGCGATTGGAATAATAAGCCAAGATTTGAAGGGGCTTAAGCATGGAAATTATATCGCATCTGGATCAGTTGCTGAAAAGCAAGCAAGAGGAAGTGCAGCTATGGCTGGCAGATTATGCACAGCATGTTCCGCCATATATATATGGGTCGGTGGATTTGCGCCACTCAGGCGCTAAAATCGCACCGGTGGATACCAATTTATATCCCGGGGGTTTTAATAATATTTCACAAGCAGCGGCACATCGAGCAGCGAAGGCGGTGAAGCGCTACATCGATACCCATTCTCCGCAGGCGAATAAGCTATTGATCGTTCCGGAAAATCATACACGAAACTTGCATTATCTTGAAAATGTGGCGTGCTTGAGAGATATTTTAATTGAAGCAGGTTATGAAACAGTGGTTGGAACATTGATGCCGGAGGTGAATACGCCTTTGCAGCTAGAAACCAGCAAAGGCCGTGCCTTGGTGGAATATCCGCTGGAGCGTAAAGGCAATGTGTTGCAAACCCGTGAAGGATTTGTGCCTGATGCGGTGGTGATAAATAATGATTTCACACCTGGCGTGCCAGATATCATCAAAAACATTGCGCAACCCACATGGCCGCCGGTGACCATGGGGTGGTATCGCCGGCGTAAGCGTGAGCATTTTGCGGCTTATGATGCGGTGGTACGTGATTTTGCCGAGGCATTTGATATTGATCATTGGCTTATTTCTGCCTATCACCGCAATTGTGGCATGGTCGATTTTCGCGCTCGTGAAGGCATGGAATGCGTTGCCACTAACATCGATTTGGTGCTGGACATATTGCGGGTGAAATATGCGGAATATGGGGTGAAAGACGACCCCTATGTATTTATTAAAGCCGACAGCGGTACGTATGGAATGGGTGTGATGACAGCACGAAGCGGCGAGGAAGTATTATCGCTCAACAAAAAATTCCGCCAGAAAATCGATGTTATTAAAGAAGGATTCCATTATACCGAAGTAGTGATTCAGGAAGGTGTGCCGTCGATAGATAAGGTCGATGGATTTATTGCCGAGCCGATGATTTATGTGGTGGATGCCACGGCGGTGGGCGGCGCGTTTCGTGTAAACGATAAGAGCGATGCTTATGGCAACTTAAATGCGCCGGGGATGAGCTTTTATGGTATGTGCGATCAGGAAGAAGGCGAAAAAGACGACCCTGAATTCCTGCGCAAGCGCGTGACGCATTGCAATTTTGGAGTTTATGCGCTAATTGCGCGACTGGCAACCTTGGCTGCTGCCCGTGAAGAATATTAAATATGTGAAAATGGCTGCGCCAAGCACAACTTAGCCATAGCCGCCGGAGCCAGAGAGTTTTTTGTCTGGAAGGGATTTAGGCTTGAAATACAGCATAAATTCAGGTGTGCCGAGTTCTTCGCGTACTTCTTCGCTTGGAACGCCGCGCCCTGCCGCTAGCACCTGCCCATAATGGGCTGGCACAAAATTTTCGCCGGAGGAAATGCGTTCTTTCACTTCATCTATACGTTGCATAGGGAGCGTCATGTATGTATAGATTTCATCGCCGAACGTATTTCGGCCAAGAATCAGAAGGGTTGCCATTTTATTCTGCACGCTGGACAAATCCTCTATTGCTTGGGTCTTTCCTAAAATTTTTGATACCCAGTTGCCATCCATAGGCAAAACACCACCTATCGGTTGTTGTGTATATTAATATGTACTGTTTTGCGCGGGCAATTGCAATGATCTAATGAGATATAACGCAAAAAAGCACCGCAAAAGGGCGCTTGATTGCAAATTATAGGTAGAATCTCACGGGCTGGCTTATCTGCTTATGCCGCCTTTATCAGGGCCTTTAGCAGGTGGAGATGATAGGTCGGGAGCTTCCTTCATACCGCTTCTTTTCAATACTTTAGCAACCTGAGATGCTTGAGCTTGTGCTGCTTGCTGATCTGGAGTGTTTGGCTGTGAAGCACTTCTTGCCTTAGCTACATCTTCCAATGCTTGCTTTACTGCACCATAACCACTAGCAACTTCGAGCTGCTCATCTTTGCCTAAACGAAATGTTTCGTCAGCGCCCGGTGCGGCTTTAGGAGCTGTTGCTCTTTCATGAGGGGTTTTGGAGGCAGCGGAGAATTTATCCAGCAATTCATTTACATTGCCCTCGGCTAATTCTACAACGGCGCCTTTGGGCAATTGAATGTTTGGTTCAGCTGTGGTCAGATTGCTCATACCTATCCCTTTATGTCTATGCTCTATAGATTGTTTCATCTACAGCCGCTTGTTTATCAGCGGCAAATTGCGGGGGTTTCCCTTAAACTATGCCTATTTCCAGCACTTGTATATATACTACCTTATATAGCCATGCCTATCAACCGCCGAATCGGTGTGTAACAAAACTTTAACATTTCGTAAAGTGTTAAATAGTGCGAGTTACGACTTAAAGTTCGGTGCCGCCTACAGTCATTTCGCTAATTAACATCGAAGGCTGTCCTACTCCCACGGGTACGCCTTGTCCGGCTTTTCCGCAGGTGCCAATGCCGTCATCCAGCGCGGCATCGTTACCAATACCGGTGACTTTAGTTAAAGCATCAGGCCCATTGCCAATAAGCGTGGCGCCTTTTACGGGGTATAGAATTTTACCGTTTTCAACCATATATGCTTCGGTAACGGCAAAAACAAACTTGCCTGAGGTAATGTCAACCTGACCGCCCCCTAATGTTTTGGCGTATAGCCCACGTTTGATTTGCGAAACCAGCTCTTGTGGCTCTTGGTCGCCACCCAGCATATAAGTGTTTGTCATGCGCGGCATGGGCTGGTGTGCATAGGATTCGCGCCGCCCATTGCCGGTGGCTTTAACATTCATGAGCCGCGCATTGAGCCGGTCTTGCATAAAGCCTTTTAATATCCCGTCTTCTATCAATACCGTGTTTGATGTAGGCGTACCTTCATCGTCGATGGTGAGGGAGCCGCGCCGGTTTTTTAATGTGCCGTCATCTACAATTGTTACGCCTTTGCTGGCCACACGCTCGCCTAGAAGGCCGCTAAATGCAGAGGTTTCCTTGCGATTAAAATCGCCTTCTAACCCGTGGCCAATAGCTTCGTGGAGCAGCACGCCGCACCACCCATTGCCCAACACAACTGGCATTTCTCCGGCAGGGGCGGGTTTAGCATCCAGGTTTACCAACGCTTGGCGCAAGGCTTCATCGGCCTGTTTTTTCCAATTTTCGGGTTGCAGGTATTCGCTATAGGATGTGCGCGCTCCTGCGCCGTTGCTTCCGGTTTCCATTGTGTCGCCTTGCTCTACCGCAGCGGTTACATTCAGGCGCACCAAGGGGCGGATGTCGCTGGCTACGCGGCCATCGGCTTTCATGATATGCACTACCTGCCACTCACCAGCGATGGAGGCAGAAACCTGACGCACCCGCGCATCTTTTTTGCGTAGATAGGCATCAATTTCTTCCAGTACTTTCACTTTGGCAGAAAACTCAATTTCTCCTAAAGGATTGATTGCGCTATATAGTGACTGGTTGCTGCCAAAAGGGGCAGGAGACAAATCTACGCTGCCATCCTGTCCGAAATTTACGGCGCGTACGGTGTTTGCCGCTCGTGCAATGGCTGCCTCGCTCAGTTCTGAAGAATGAGCATAGCCTGTGGTTTCGCCCAAAACCGAACGCAGACCAAAACCTTGAGTGGTATCAAAATTAGCGTTACGTAAGCGGCCATCGTCAAAACTCAGCGATTCAGATTGGCAGAATTCTAAATATAATTCTCCATCATCCATAGAATGCAGTGCATTTTCGATTTGCTTCTGCACACGGGTGGAATCCATCTCCGTTTGTGTGAAAAACAACGCTTCTGCTGTGCTGCGATCTTGCATAATGCTTTCTCCTGTGGGGGCTTTTCCGTAGATTTTACGGTGTTTTGCAACAATGATGGAGGCCAGTGTTACACAGTTATGGGCTTTTGCCAAATAAATCTGTTGTTTTGGAGGGCTTATCGCAGTAATATCCGCCTGAATTTCCACCCAAGCGACTTGGGTGGCCTCTAGCCTTTCTGAAGATATATTAGGGTACACGCATGATGTTTTCTCAGCTTATCCATAAGCTTACTGCTGTAATAGCATTGGTTTTCTGCTTGGGTGTTATGTCAACACATGACGCATATGCGCAGGTTGAGCCAGTGAATGAAGGCACGCCCGAAGAAGTGACGGCACCTGCGTCGCCAATAGAAGCGGCGACGCCGGATACAATGCTGGTTCCTGCCGATAACAGCGCCGTAACCGAGGCAATGCGAGCCCAGCCGTGGCAGCTTGGCATGCGACCCGCCGCCAGCCCTGTGCAGGAACGCATTTTTGAATTTCACCACTATATGCTTATTCTGATTACTGTAGTGTCGGTATTTGTATTGGCGCTGATGATATATGTGTGTGTGCGCTTCAGCGAAAAAGCCAACCCCAATCCTAGCCGTGTTAGCCATAACACCGTGATAGAAGTGGTGTGGACAATATTGCCTGTGCTGATTTTGGTAGCGGTGTCCATTCCTTCGCTCCGCCATTTATATTATATGGATAAATCCGAGATTGAAGGCAAAGCTGACCTGACGATTAAAATTATAGGTTACCAGTGGTACTGGAATTACGAATATCCTGATGCGGGAATAAAATTCGACAGCTATATGGTGCAGGAAGCCGACTTAAAACCTGGGCAACCACGCTTGCTTACGGTGGATAATCCCATTTATGTGCCCGTAGGCAAAAAAGTGCGCATTCAGATGACTGGCGGCGATGTGATTCATAGCTGGGCCATGCCAAATTTTGGGGTAAAAATGGATGCAGTGCCCGGCCACCTGAACGAAACATGGTTTCAAGCCGATATCGAAGGCACGTATTATGGCCAGTGTTCAGAGCTTTGTGGTGTGAATCACGGGTTTATGCCCATTATGGTGCATGTGGTTTCGCAAGAAGTTTATGATGCGTGGATCGAAGGCGCGAAAGAAGAGTTTGCCGCCGATAATTCACAATATTTCCCACATTATTCCACACAGCAATTTGCTGCCATCCGCTAATTAATTTTACGCCTAAGCGACTTAGTACTTAAGAGGTTAACATGAGTCACGACGCCACAACAGCCCATCACGACGATCACCATGCCCCTACCGGCATACGTCGCTGGTTGTTTTCAACCAACCACAAAGATATTGGTACGCTCTATCTTATCTATGCCGTGTTAGCCGGGCTTGTTGGCCTGACATTCTCGGTTATTATTCGTGCAGAATTGATGATGCCAGGCGACCAGATTTTTGGCGGCAACTATCAAATGTATAATGTGATGGTAACCGCACATGCATTGTTCATGGTGTTCTTCTTGATTATGCCTGCGCTTATTGGCGGCTTTGGTAATTGGTTTGTACCCATTATGATTGGTGCGCCGGATATGGCGTTCCCGCGCTTGAACAACCTCAGTTTCTGGCTGCTGGTTCCGGCTTTCCTACTGGTATTAGGCTCGGCATTTGTTGGCGAAGGTCCCGGCACAGGCTGGACGTTGTATCCCCCGCTATCTACCAAAGGCTCTCATCCCTCCATGGCGGTGGATATGGGTATTTTTGCTCTTCACCTTGCAGGGATTTCCTCGATTTTGGGCGCGATTAATTTCATTGTTACTATTTTTAACATGCGTACCCCGGGTATGACATTGTTCAAAATGCCTTTATTCGTATGGTCGATGTTGGTAACCACCTTCTTGCTGCTATTGGCAGTGCCAGTATTAGGCGGCGCGATTACCATGTTGCTGACAGACCGGAATTTTGGTTCCACCTTCTTTAGCCCCGCTGGCGGCGGCGATCCGGTGTTGTTCCAGCATTTATTCTGGTTCTTTGGCCATCCTGAAGTATATATTTTGATTCTGCCCGCATTCGGTATTGTATCCGAAGTGGTGTCTACCTTCTCCCGCAAACCGATATTTGGTTATCTTGGTATGGTGGGCGCTATGGTAGCCATTGGATTCCTTGGGTTTGTGGTGTGGGCACACCATATGTTCACTGTGGGTATGGGTGTGAATGTACGCGCCTATTTCATGATTGCCACTATGGTAATTGCAGTGCCAACCGGTATTAAAATCTTTAGCTGGATCGCCACAATGTGGGGCGGCTCCATACGCTTTACGGTGCCAATGATGTATGCGTTAGGATTTATTTTCCTCTTCACCGTGGGCGGTGTAACTGGCGTAGTGCTGGCAAACAACCCGATTGACGTTTATATGCACGACACCTATTACGTCGTGGCGCATTTCCATTATGCAATGTCCTTAGGGGCGCTGTTTGGAGTGTTTACCGGATTTTATTACTGGTTTGGCAAAATGTCTGGCTATAAATATCCTGTGGGACTGGCAAAGCTACAATTCTGGCTGTTATTTATTGGTACAAACCTGACATTCTTCCCGCAGCACTTTCTGGGATTAGCGGGTATGCCCCGCCGTATACCGGATTATCCTGATGTATATGCCGGTTGGAACTATTGGTCATCCATTGGTTCTTATATGGGCGCTGCCTCTGCTGTATTGTTTTTGGTAGTGGTATTTGTGGCATTTACCCGCAAAGTTCCTGCTGGCATGAACGAATGGGGTGAATGCGAGAAAACACTGGAATGGACGGTGCCGTCTCCACCTGATTTCCATACATTTGATGAGCTGCCTAAGCTGCCATGAATTTTTCCTAACACATATAACCCCCATAATTGGATTATACCGGTTGTGGGGGTTGCTTTAATGGATTTTGCATGAGCTACCCTTTAGCCGATGGAAAAATAGCTGTCGCTCCTGTAGATACGTTGTTAACCGGTAACGAAGGCGAGTTTGCATCCGGTTCGACCGTTCGCGATTATATTACCCTGCTGAAACCCGGCGTTATGATGCTGGTTGTATTTACCGGCTTTGTGGGCATGTATCTTGCCCCCGCTACGATGCACCCACTATTACAAATCATGACAGTATTATGCATTGCTATAGGTTCAGGGGCAGGCGGCGCAATAAATATGTGGTTCGACCGCGATATAGATGCCCATATGTTGCGCACAGCAGATCGCCCCATTCCCGCAGGCAGGGTTGCTCCTGACGATGCGCTGGTTTATGGGTTGTTCCTTTCCATTGCATCCGTATCGCTGTTGGGATTGGCGGTAAACTGGTTGGCCGCTGCTTATCTGGCAGGCGCGATCGGGTTTTATGTATTTATTTACACTGTGTGGCTCAAGCGGCGCACCCCGCAAAACATCGTGATAGGCGGTGCGGCAGGCGCTTTCCCGCCGGTTATTGGCTGGGTTGCTGCCACAGGTGAGGCCTCTATTGATGCATGGATATTGTTTGGCATTATCTTTTTATGGACACCACCGCATTTTTGGGCGTTGGCACTTTATCGCAACAGCGATTATACCCGCGTTGGAGTGCCGATGCTGCCGGTGGTTGCAGGAAAGCCAGCGACAAAAAAACAAATGCTTATTTATACGCTGATTTTATTACCTGTGACACTTTTGCCATGCGCTACTGGTTTGAGCGGATGGGTATATGCGGCATGTGCCACGGTCTTGTCGCTACAATTCTGTCGCCACGCATGGAAAGTGATGCATAGCGAAGACGATGCTACAGCACGCGCCATGTTCGGATATTCCATTTTGTATCTTTTCGCAATATTTCTTGCGCTGATTATAGATAAAGTGATTGACAGATTTGGTCTTTTTGCGTTTCTCTAGTAAGAGAGTTCCTGATATCAGGATAATCAGACATTAGGAGATGTATATGGGTGATCTGGAAATTATGCGTGCTTGCGGTGAAGCATCGGTAATGATAATGGGTATGAGCTTTGTAGTTGGTAGCCTGACCACCGTGTTTATCTTGGTATTGCTTGATTTATACCGCAGCCGTGGCGCCCAAGACGTCCATAAAGAATAATATTTCTTACGATTATGCATGCAGCCTGACCTCATGAGCGATGTCGGGCGTGTATGTGCGATTGAATTTACAAGGTGGGTTTGTTATGCCCCTAAGCCAGCGCCATAAAACACAAAAAGCCAAAAATTTTACAGTAATGTTAGTGCTGTTGGGCATTTGCGCCATATTATTTGCTTTAACCACGCTCAAAATCTCTGGGGCAATTTAGCCTGCGCAAAGGGCTGTTAATGGTGACTCAAAATTCAAAAAAACAAAGCAACACCTCGCTTACACTAAGCCTTGTAGCAATTGTTCTGGGCATGACAATGCTGACCGCCTCGGCGGTGCCACTATATAATATGTTCTGCCGCATTACCGGCTATGGTGGCACAACGCAAGTAGCAGAAATCGCGCCCGATGCGGTGACATCCCGCAAAATGGAAGTGCGTTTTAATACCGATGTGCAAAAAGATATGCCGTGGCACTTCAGAGCCGATCAAGGAACAGTCACGGTAAATATTGGCGAGGAGCGGCTTATAAGCTTTTCTGCCCGCAATGATGGCGATGTGCCGGTGTGGGGAACCGCGATTTATAATGTTACCCCCCACAGTGCGGCAGAGTATTTCAGTAAAATACAGTGCTTCTGCTTTGACTCGCAACGCTTGGATCCGGGGCAGGAAATGCACATGCCCGTATCATTTTTTATCGATCCGCAAATTATGGATGACCCTTATTTGCAGGATTTAGAAACTGTAACCTTGTCATATACGTTTTTTTTGAGTAAAAACCAAAGTGATGAAACTAGCGGCTCGCTGGGGCAACCCTCAGAAAAAGCCGATTCTTAAGATTGTTAAGGAGTGACGTAAATGTCAAATGCCCATGAGCAGAAACATCCCTTTCACCTCGTAGACCCAAGCCCATGGCCGCTTGTAACCTCGATGGTATTGCTGTTGTTGGTTAGCGGCGGATTGTTGTTTATGCACCAAAAGCCAGGCGGCGCTGTAATGCTTGGCCTTGGCTTCATCGGCGTGTTGGGCGTAATGTTTGGCTGGTGGCGCGCCGTGATTCGCGAAGGTTTATACGACCATGCCCATACTGGTGCAGTACGCCATGGTTTGCGTTGGGGCATGGCCTTGTTTATCACCTCTGAAGTAATGTTTTTTGTGGCGTTTTTCTGGGCGTTTTTCAATGCCGCGCTCTTTCCAACAATACCTCTTGAAGGAGCATGGCCCACATGGGATGGTGCCGTATGGCCACCGGCAGCGGTAGAAACATTCAATGCGTGGGATCTGCCCTTAATGAATACGCTGATTCTCCTTCTATCCGGCACCACGGTATCATGGGCGCACCATGCGTTGCTGCAAGGTAAGCGCGATGAAGTGATTAAAGCGCTGACCATTACAGTGGCACTGGGTTTTATATTCACCTGCCTGCAAGCAGTGGAGTATCATCACGCAGCCTTTGGCTTTAAAGATGGCATTTATCCTTCTACCTTTTATATGGCGACAGGGTTTCATGGATTCCATGTGATTGTCGGAACAATTTTTCTGGCAGTATGCTTAGTGCGCGCCCGCAATAATACCCTGACCGTAGAAGGGCATTTGGGCTTTGAATTCGCTGCATGGTACTGGCACTTTGTAGATGCGGTATGGCTGTTTTTGTTCGTATGCATCTATTGGTGGGGCAGTTGAGTAACCCCCTCGCAATAACATTATCACATATCACTCCGCCACCCCTCGAGGTGGCGGTGCTGTTTGCCCGATATGCACAAACTTTGCACAAATTTGCTGGCCATATGCTTGTATCTGAGGCAGAGCAAGAGTATTATCATCGTTGAAAGTATAATTTCTATAATGCGGAATATCTATGACAAAACCCTCCACGCCTAGCGATGACGCTCGCCCCACGGTGGAAATAGGCGTATTTACGTTTTATAAGCCCACCAAAGGCCCTATCCTGATTACTATTTTGTTGGTGGGTTTGTGTCTGGTATTGGGAATCTGGCAGATTCAGCGATTGCAGTGGAAGCAAGGGTTGATTGCTGAAATGCAGGCCGCTACGCAAGAGCGTATTATAAAAGATACGCTGCCAAAAGATTTGAACAGCTTGCAACAAAATAACTTTTACGCGATTGTTTTGCCCGGCGAATTTATGCACGAACATGAAATGCACATGATTGGTCGCAGCATCAATGGCCAACCAGGATATAACGTGCTAACCCCATTTCGTATTGCCGATGACGGACGAATGATTCTGGTGAACCGTGGCTGGATTCCGCAAGATAAGAAAAAGCCCGAAGACCGTCCGGAAGATGTGCGTTTCGGCGGCATTGTTTTCGCTAGCGGATTTGTGAGTGTGCCGCAGGGGGGCAGCATGTTTTTGCCGGATCACGATGTGGCCGGTAATGTTTGGTTTTGGCCTGATATTGCCCGCATTAATAAAGAAAAAAATCTCGATCTTCCGCCAGTAGTAATCGAATCTGTGAATGCCAACCCTGTCCCCGATACGTTGCCTATTGCGCGTACGGGTGTGAATGTTGAGCTACGCAACGACCATTTGAACTATGCGCTGATGTGGTTTAGCCTGAGCTTTGCAGGATTGGTGATTTTCTTTATCTACCACCTGAAATCTGTCAAGGGTGAAGAGTAATAACAATAACGACAAAATACAGGATGTTTATATGGCCGATGCAGCCTTGTTAACTCAGAAACAAACCGATACTACCACGGCTTATGCCCGATTAGAGGCGCATTTCGGAATGCTAAATGCGCTATCTGGCGTGGGCAGTATATTGCATTGGGATGCCGCGGTTATTATGCCAGAAACCGCAGCCGAGGTGCGCGGCGAGCAGTTGGCTGCATTGCGGCAGGTAATGCACGAGAAAACCGTTGCCCCGCAAATTGAAGATTGGATTAATGCCGCCGAAGCGGAGCAATCCTCGCTGGAAAGTTGGCAACAGGCTAATCTGCGGGAAATGCGCCGCGCCTATACCCATGCAACTGCTCTCGACAGTGCGCTGGTGCGTGAATTGGCATTGGCATCCTCGCAAAGCGAAGCAGCATGGCGTAGTGCGCGACGCGACAACGATTTTGTCGGGTTCTTGCCCTATTTCAAACGCGTGGTTGCCGCTGCGCGCAACGAAGCACAGGCCAAAGCGGATGCATTGTCTCTTGCACCTTATGACGCATTGATGGATGGCTACGATCCGGATACCCGCATGGAAGAGGTAGATGTTTTATTTGCACGGCTAAACGATTTTTTACCGGATTTCCGCGAAAAAGTCATGACGCATCAGCAAAAGAACCTTGATGCCAAGCTTATTACTGGTAGCTACCCAACCGAAAAACAACGCCAACTTAGCGAAACTTTCATGCATGCATTAGGTTTCAAAGGGCGGCTGGATGTCAGTACCCATCCGTTTTGCGGTGGTGTGCCGGGGGATGTGCGTATTACCACCCGCTATAACGAAAAAGATTTTGTGGATGCATTGCAAGGTGTGCTGCACGAAACCGGCCATGCCCTATATGAGCAAAACCTGCCTGACATATGGCGCAACCAACCGGTGGGACATGCGCGAGGGATGAGCGCCCATGAAAGCCAATCGTTATTGGTAGAAATGCAACTTTGCCGTAGCCGCGAATTTTTACGCTATGCCGCACCTTACATAAACGAAGCACTTGGCGAAGGCAGCCCAGATGATTTGTCTGCCGAAAATCTATATCGTGTGGGTGTGCGGGTAAAGCCAGATTACATACGTGTTCGCGCAGATGAAGTGACCTATCCCTCGCATGTGATTATGCGCTATGAATTGGAAAAAGACATCATTAACGGCGCGTTGGATGTTGCAGACTTACCCGAAGCCTGGAATGCAAAAATGCAGGAGAAGCTGGGCATAACCCCTCCCTCCGATACGCTGGGATGCATGCAGGATATCCACTGGCCGAGCGGATCATTTGGGTATTTTCCCACATACACCATTGGGGCGATGATGGCTGCCCAATGGTTTGCTGCCTTAAAGCGCGATATACCCGAATGGGGCGCGCAGGTAGAAAAAGGCGACTTTGCGCAGATCAGCCACTGGTTAAAACGCAACATACATGAAAAAGCCTCGTCCGTCAGCCGTCAGCAAATGCTGGTGGAAGGCACCGGCGAAGCGCTGAATGTAGATATTTATTTGCAACATCTGCATGATCGCTATATGAGCTAGGAGTAATATGACCACCTATATCAGCACACGAGGCGAAGCCCCGGAACTCGGATTTGAAGATGTTGTGTTAACTGGCCTAGCCAGCGATGGCGGGTTATATGTGCCAAAAACACTGCCGCACATAACGCCGGATGTTCTTATAGAATGGAGCCGTTTAAGTTATCCAGAATTGGCCTTTCGAGTGATGCAGCCTTTTGTGGGCGATGCTATGCCACCGGAAGATCTGCAGCAGATGGCGCATGATACCTATGCCGAATTTCGCCATAATGCCGTAGCACCTCTCGTCCAAATTGGCCATAACCACTATATTCTCGAACTTTTTCATGGGCCAACACTGGCCTTTAAAGATTTTGCGCTGCAATTTCTAGGGCGGTTTCTGGATTATTTTCTATCCCGCCGTGGTGAGCATATTACCATAGTCGGCGCAACGTCTGGCGATACTGGGTCTGCTGCCATAGCCGGTTGTCGTGGGCGCGATAACATGGATATTTTCATTTTCCATCCGCATGGGCGCGTATCCGAAGTGCAGCGCCGCCAAATGACCACCATTGCCGATAAAAATGTGCATAATATTGCGCTTAGCGGTACATTTGATGATTGTCAGGATATGGTAAAAGCGCTGTTTGCTAATGCAGCATTTCGAGAGCAACAAAAACTGGTTGCCGTAAATTCCATTAACTGGGCGCGTATTCTGGCGCAGGTGGTATATTATTTTTATGCCGCACTGGCCTTGGGCGCGCCGGCACGTGCCGTAAGCTTTTCGGTGCCTACGGGCAATTTTGGCGATATATATGCAGGCTATATTGCTAAACAAATGGGGCTGCCCATAGATCAACTTATCATTGCCACCAATAAAAACGATATTCTTACCCGTTGCTTAAATAATGGCGAATATCGCATGCAAGGGGTGGCGCCAACGCTTAGCCCCAGCATGGATATTCAGATTTCCAGCAATTTTGAGAGGCTTTTATTCGACCTATATAAGCGGGACAGCGCAGCGCTAAGCACTTTGATGACAGACTTGCGCAATACCAAAGGCTTTGCGTTAGCCACACCGCAGTGGAATGCATTAAAACGGTTGTTTGATAGTGCCAGTGTGGACGATGCCGCAACCAAAGCTACGATTAAAAAACTTTATGCAGAATGCGAATATCTGGCAGATCCGCATACGGCGGTAGGCGTGGCGGCGGCAGAGCAATGCGCCCGTTCAGGCAGTGCTGCTCCTGTGGTTGTGCTTTCCACCGCTCATCCGGCAAAATTTCCTGATGCAGCCGAACTGGCATGCGGCATCACCCCCACACTTCCTCCCCATATGATAGGGCTGATGGAAGCACAAGAACGCTGCACAGTGCTTAATGCCGGAGATAGCGAGCGCATTATGGCATTCATACGTGAGAATCAGGGAGTGTCTGTATGACGAACACAACGCCATTGAGTTGGCAAGGTTACGAAGAAACACGATTGCCTAATGGGTTGCGGGTGGCTACTGAAGCTATGCCGGGTGCTCACAGCATAGCCCTTGCAATTTCTGTTGATGTAGGGTCGCGCTATGAGCAAAGCCGTGAAAACGGGCTGTCGCATTTTTTGGAGCATATGGCATTTAAGGGCACTGCCAAGCGCAATGCCCGAGAAATTGCCGAAGCATTTGACGATGTAGGTGCAAGCCTGAATGCTTATACTTCCAGCGAACACACCGTATATTATGCGCGGGTATTGCCGAAAGATTTACGTTTGGCTGTTGAGGTGCTATCGGATATTTTGCAGCATTCTACTTTTAGCGAAGAAGAGCTAGAGCGCGAGCGTAATGTTATTTTGCAAGAAATTGCCATGCACCACGATGCACCGGAAGATATGGTGTTTGATTTATTTCATGAGGCGGTGTATCCCGACCAGCCGGTAGGGCGCTCTATTTTAGGAACACCGGAATTAGTAGAGTGTTTTACATCCGACAGTTTGCGTCGCTATATGGGCAAACATTACAACCCCGCACGTATGGTTATTTCAGCGGCGGGAGCAGTCGATCATGGAGAGCTTGCCAGTCTCATACAGGAGCATTTTGATTATCCATCTGCCGGTATCGTATTGGCGCCGGAAAAAGCATTATATGTCGGTGGAGATAAGCGTAAAAATGATGATTTCGAGCAAATGCATCTGGTGTTGGGACTGCCCGGACTTGCTTATGACGATCCGGAATATTATGCTGCGCAACTGATGGCCACAGCCCTTGGCGGGGGAATGTCGTCGCGCTTATTCCAAGAGGTGCGCGAGCATCGCGGATTGGCATATAATGTGTATGCCTTTTTATCGAGCTACAAAGATGGTGGTATTTTTGGCATGTATGCCGCTGCCAGCGAGAAAAGTGCCAAAGATTTAGCGCCGGTTTTGTGCGATGAAGTATTGCGTATGGCTGAAGATGGCGTAAGCAGCGCCGAGCTGGAGCGGGCGCGCAACCAACATACCGCCGGATTGTTGATGCTACGCGAAAATGTTTCGAGCGTGGCCGAATGGATAGCACGGCATTTGTTATGCTATAATAAATATCGTAACACTGCAGAACTTTGCGCCGAATACGATAAAGTCACTCGCGAAGATGTCTCTCATGTACTGCGCCGCCTGATATCAGAAGGCGAGCTTACCTGTACCGCGCTTGGCCCGCAAAAAGGGCTGCCTCATTATGACACATTAAATGCACGTTTCTCTCATGCCCGCGCCGCCTGATTACGACGTTATGCTGGATGCCAGTGGGCTGCGTTGTCCCATGCCAGTATTACGCGCACAAAAGCTATTGCGCGGGATGGAGACAGGGCAGGTATTAAAAATACTTTCCACCGATCGTGTGTCATGGGCTGAGTTCCCTGCTTTTTGCGAACAGACAGGCCATGCGTTAGTGCTCAAAACACAGCAATCACCAGAGCTGTGGCATTACTATGTGCGTAAAACCATATGATTTTATAGTCCTTTAAACAAAGTTTTCACTTCATCGCGAAGGCCTCGAACATTGGTTTCAATATTCTTGAGTGTGCCTTTTGGATCCTCGATCGCATCTTCAACTAACGCTTTGGCATTAGGCGTAAATTTAAGCGCATCGAAATTTCCGGTGACATGGATAGGTATGGTCACGCCCTGCGTGGAGCTTTCTTCACGCGATTGGCCTTCTAATGTACCTATGATGGTGGGGCGCAGGTTATAATCTACCGTTTTTTCAGGAATATTTACAGTGCCGCTGCCAGTAACATTAAGCAGTGGAGCTTTTAAACGAAAATCTGGATTCGTGGCTACACCTTTTGTGAGGGTAAAGCTGCCATTTAAGCTTGAAAAATCGGTTTGGACGGTTTGGGGTTTATCTCCCATTTGCGCGGTGATGGCATCGTTTTTAATGGTTTTTACCAGCGTTTTGGCCTCGCGTACAATTTTTACCAGATCAAATCCGGTAATTGCACCGTCTTTTAAAGCAAAGTTGCCGTTGCCACGCAAACTGTTCACATAGTCATGCAGGGAGGCGCCTTCCATGCTTAATGCCAATTCAAGCTGGCCATGGCCTTTTAAACGATCAAACCCATAGGCATCGCGCAGAAAATCGCCAATATTGGCGTTGGAAATCTGTGCGTTTTTTTGCACCCGTAAGGCGGTTTTTCCGGTAGGTTCTAACGAAAAGTTGCTGGTAGCTTTGCCGCCATAAAAATCGAAGCTGGGAATGGATACTGTTAGCACTCCATTGTTTAAGCGGCTATTAATCTGCATTTCACCCAGTGTCACTTTATTGGCTTTTACGCCACCAATATGCACATCAATATCAGCATCCACAGCTTTGAGTATTGCGGTGTCGTTGATAAGCACATCCGTACTCCATTGGCTCTCCGGCTGCTCGATGGGTAATGGGGTGTTGGCATTCGCTTGTGGCCCTGTAATAGAGGGTTTGCCGCGGTTAATAACGCTGTCTAGTTTCAACACATCTTGCGTAGAAAGCTCGGCGGTTATGGTGGGGCGTTTACCGCTAAAACTCACATCGCCCCGACCACTCACCGTCATATCATCCAGTGTCAGGCTGGTGCCTTGTAAGCTTGCTTTGCCCTTGCTGTAGTTATACATGCTACGCACACTCAGTTTTGCTTTTCCGGGCGCGGTAGCAAACAGTGGCTTGCCTAATTTTGTGGAAAGCTCTTTTAGGGAGTCTACTGCTAAATGCCCTTCGCCCTTGATTTGATTGGAATAGCCGTTGGTGCTGTTGGCAGGTGTAGCAGTCCCTTCAAGCGATAGTTCTCCCAACCCTTTTTCAGTGCTGAGGGTAATGGCATAGGCGGTGTCTTCTTTTTTCATCCACGATGCAAGGGTGTTAAGCTTTATATTCAGCTTTAGTGGTACTATATTATTCCAAAAAGTGTTGGCATCCACAGTAATCTGGTCATCCAGCGAAGGCATTTTGATGGTGGCATGCAGTTGATTCAGGCTGATCGGTTCGCTTTTTATGGTCTCTTGATAAATGATGGTGCCGTTGATAATTTCTAAATTGGGGATGGAGTATTTATCCGCATCGGGGGCAGAGCTGCTATCTGTTTGGCTAGGGTCAAGCTCATTGGCTGCTTCCTTTGCGGTTTTAAATTCCCAGTTCGGACGGTTTTTTGCGTCCCGCCCCAGATAAATAACCGGATTATTCAGGTGTAACTTTTCGATGGCAATGCGACCTTGGAGCAATTCAAAAAGCCCCAAAGAAAGCTGCAGTTGTTGTAGAGCGATCATGTCTTTTTGATCGGGGTTTGCAAACCCTTCAGGATTGCTGAAATGCACATCGCCTAACTTTAATTGCAGGCTTGGAATGAAGCGTAAGCCAATATCACCGTTAATTTCTAAATTGCGGCCTGTGGCATCTTCGATCTTTGCAATTACCTCGTCTTTATACAGCTCTACCGGAACAAAAAGCGGTGCCAAAACCAATAAAGAAATAATTAAAACGATGAAGGAAAGGGTATAAATGGTAATTTTACGCAGGCGGATGCCCATAAGATTCTCCTAAGTTGCCACATTATACTTAGTTTTTATGTAAAGATGCTATCAATCGTTGCTTTTGCTGCGCTGACGAAGTTTGTGGTCGGCCAATACGCAGGCCATCATGGCTTCGCCAACAGGTACAGCGCGAATACCCACACAGGGATCGTGTCGCCCTTTAGTAATAATGGTGGTGTTGTTACCGTTTATATCCACCGTATTAACCGGATTGAGTATTGAGCTGGTGGGCTTGACCACAAAGCGCACTACTACGGGCTGGCCGCTGGAAATACCACCCAATATACCCCCCGCGTGGTTACTGGAAAAGGTGACATTGCCATTATCCATTGCCATTTCATCGGCGTTTGATTCGCCTTGTAATGCAGCGCTGGCGAAACCATCGCCAATTTCCACACCTTTAACGGCATTAATGCTCATCATGGCCTTAGCCAAGTCGGAATCGAGTTTATCATAAACCGGCTCGCCCCATCCGGCGGGTACGCCTTCGGCCACCACTTCAATCACCGCGCCTACCGAGGAGCCTTGTTTGCGAATGGTGGTTAGTTCGGTTTCCCATTGCTTGGCCATCACCGGATCGGGGCAGAAAAACGGGTTTTCATTTACGGCATTCCAATCCCAGCGTGTGCGGTCTATTTTGCTTTCGCCCATTTGTACCATGGCACCACGAATCATTATTGCACTGCCCAACACTTTGCGTGCTACGGCGCCAGCAGCAACGCGCATAGCGGTTTCGCGGGCGCTACTACGCCCTCCGCCACGATAGTCGCGTATACCATATTTTTTGAAATAGGTGTAATCCGCATGTCCCGGGCGAAATTTCTGTGCAATATCGCCATAATCTTTTGAGCGCTGATCTTCGTTATAAATCACAAGAGAAATAGGTGTTCCGGTGGTTTTACCATCAAAGACGCCTGAAAGGATATGAACGGTGTCGGATTCTTTGCGCTGCGTAGTAAATTTAGATTGTGCAGGACGGCGCTTATCCAGAAATTGCTGAATAAACGCTTCATCCAATGGCAGTTGCGAAGGTACGCCATCGACCATACATCCTATAGCCGTACCGTGGCTTTCGCCCCATGTACTAAAGGAAAATGTATGTCCAAAGCGATTTCCGGTCATATTACACTACCGCGATGTCGGGCGCTTTGGGGTTCTTCATTCCCACTACATGATAGCCCGAATCTACGTGAAGAATTTCGCCGGTTGTACCGCTGCCCAGTTCGGAAAGCAAATACACCCCTGCGCCACCAACATCGGCCAAGGTGGTATTGCGGCCTAATGGCGCGTTATATTCGTTCCATTTTAAAATGTAGCGGAAATCGCCAATGCCGGATGCGGCCAGTGTTTTTACGGGGCCGGCAGAAATACCATTAACGCGAACGTTAAATTCGCCCAAATCGGCGGCAAGATAGCGTACGCTGGCTTCTAATGCAGCTTTTGCCACGCCCATTACATTATAGTGCGGCATGACACGCTCGGCACCAAGATACGATAGAGTAACTAAGCTGCCTCCTTGCTTCATCATAGGATATGCACGTTTTGCTACAGCGGTGAAAGAGTAGCAGGAAATGTTCATCGACAGCAGGAAGTTATCCAGCGAGGTATCGACATATTTGCCTTTCAGTTCGTTTTTATCGGCATAAGCAATGGCATGAACCACAAAGTCCAGTTCTCCCCATTCTTTTTCTAATGTGTCAAATACGGCATCTACGCTGTCCATGTCGGTGACATCGCATGGTAAAACCAACGAGGAGCCAACGCTTTCAGCCAATGGCTTTACCCGTTTTTCTAATGCTTCACCCTGATAGGTAAAGGCCAATTCGGCGCCTTGTGCTGCCGCATAGCTGGCTATACCCCATGCGAGGGATTTGTTGTTAGCTACGCCCATCACCAAGCCGCGTTTTCCTTTAAGCAGGGTACCTTGTGGTGCGTTTTTATCGCCGGCGTTTTGTTCGCTCATGTGACTGCCTTTATATTGTGTTTCACTAAAGAATAGGTTTATGCGCACTGTGCCGCGCCGCTATTAGGAGGTTTAGCACATAAATTTAGAAAAAGAAAAGGGAGGCTTTGAAAATTTCCAAGCCTCCCTGTTTTCTTATACGGAAATGAAGAATTACTCAACAATTCTCCACGAACCGTTTGGTTGGCGGCAAGCACGGCCATAGGCGCTTTCGTTGCGGCCACCCACATTGATGGTTTGGCTGTATTCACGGCAATATTGACCGGCATCGTTTTGGTATACGTTAACGGGGGTAATGGTGCCGTAGTTGCCACTATCAGGATTGTTCCACGCAACTTGCTGGCCGGAAGGCGCAGTTTCTAAAGTGCGTTGCGAGGTTTGGTTGTAGCGGGAAATATCTGCATTATCGAGAGATTGTCCTACATTGTTACCTAAAGCTGCACCAAGCAAAGTACCTACAGCAATAGCGGCAATGTTGCCTTTACCTTTGCCTACATTGGAGCCAGCAATTGCGCCAGCAGCACCACCGGCAATAGTACCAATGCCAGATTTACTTACGCCGCCATCGCTGCGTGTCATGAATCCGCCACCATTGCCATAACCAGAACCTTGCTGGGCGCATGCGGTCAAGAAAGAAGCCATGATCAGGCCAATAAATATGCGCTTCATACTGTCATATCCTTATATAATTAATTTTTAGCGATTTGGGCAATATCCATAAATCGCATACGGTTTATACTTTGTCGTTGGCATTATCCCTCGAGAGGCATCTGCGCATGGGAGTCAAAAATATTCACAGAATGTGTGGTACTGTTATTTCACATAATCTCGCCATTATCAATAGCGCGCCACGCATAAATAGGCTATCAGCAATACAGGAGATAGCTATGACCCCAACCAGCGGGAATAATTCGTTACAACAGATTCATGCCGAGGCTGCCGGCGAAAAAAGCCACATGATGAAGCGTGCAAGTTTGCTGACGCTCAGCGGCGTAAGCTTTCTGATTATTATCAAGTTAGTGGCATGGATTATGACGGGGTCGTTAAGCCTGCTATCTTCGCTGGTGGATTCTGCTATGGATTTATTGGCCAGCCTAAGCAATTATTTTGCTATTCGCTATGCGTTGGTGCCACCGGATAACGAGCATCGCTTTGGCCACGGCAAGGTAGAATATATCGCCGGAATGGGGCAGGCGCTGTTTATTAGTATTACGGCGCTGATTGTGGCGGCTGAAGCAGTGCATCGTTTTTTTGCGCCGGTTCCGGTACATGAAAGCGAAGTGGGAATAGTTGTAATGCTTATTTCCATTGTGGTGACGTTGGGAATGGTGTTTTACCAGAAAAAAGCTATTGCCCATACCGACTCCACCGCAGTGAAAGCGGATTATGTACATTATGTTATGGATGTGCTGGCGAATGGAGCGGTGATCATCGCGTTGCTATTGGTGTCTGGTTTTGGATGGATATGGGCTGACCCGCTCTTTGCACTAGCAATCGCGGTGTATATCCTTAAAGGCGCGTGGCAGGTAGGTGTGACCTCATTTCAGAATTTAATGGATCATGAGTTCGATACCTGTGAGCGCGAACGTATTGCCGAGGTGGTGCTTGCCCACCCACAGGTAAAAGGGTTGCACGAGCTTAAAACCCGACGCTCTGGTTTGCTGGCATTTATTCAATTGCATATTGATGTGAGTGGCGATTTAAAACTTATTCAAGCGCATGCAATTACCGAGCAGGTAGAGGCCAATATTCGCCAGCTGCATCCAAATGCCGAGGTTTTAATTCATACGGATCCGGTATGAGAGGTGTCTGTAGACTTCGATTTACGGCGAATAGCAATAATTACCAGCACCACAAACATTGCGCCGCCGATTACCGCCAAACCACCGCCAACGCGCATGACCTGTAAGGCACTGTGCATGGCTTCGGGAGCAGAATCTGCCGCGCCCACAGCTTTGCGTTCTGCACCATACCCACCGGCAATGGCAAACCCCACGGCATGCAAAACCGACCCGCCGCCATAAAGCAAAGGCTGGATAATGGCTGCGTTGGATCGCAGTGGTGAGGCATAGCCAAGGCGCGGAAGCAGCAGATAAATAACCCCCATAAATGCCACGGTGGTTCCCACTATCGAGCCGTGGTAATGGGCGGGAATAATGGTGTTGGTGCCGGAAATCATATAGCCGATTACACCGCCTACCAAAAACACAGCCATAGAAGTGACTAGGCATATCCATGGTAGCCGTTGTTCGCAATCAGGCTTGCCGGATTTTATCAAACGCCATGCGAGGTACAGTCCTAATAATATGGCAGCGCTTCCTCCGCCATGACGCATTTGCTGTGTATAAAACTCCAAATTATAAGGAGCGCTGTTGCCAACAAATCCCAACGGCGAAGTGAGGGCGATAAGCGGATAAATGCTGAATAGCCCCAATAATAAACGTTTATTGATAGAGATATTCAATCCTGCCGCACTGCCTAGCCACAGCCACGCCACCAGCAATAGCTGTGTATAGGCAAGCTGCAAGATGTGACCGCCTGCCCAAAAGATTATTTCATAATAATTTTGGGCAGCGCCGGGGCTTAAACTAGCATCGGGCATGGGTAGACGTATATAGGCCCAACCAAAATGTGCTAAGGCCACCAATACAATAAATGCACTGCCTAAAATACCAAAATGCTGGGCGCTTTGTGCGTTAGAAAGCGCTATTGAGCCATTGCGCGATAAACGAATATCTAAAATTCCGCAGAGCAGAGCAATTGCCATAAGCCCTAACCCAACCAAAAAAAGCGGTGAAGTGTACATAGGAATGTAATTGCTGAATAACGCGGTGCCATTACCCATGAGGGGCGCGCCTGCCACACAGAGCATACCCATGGCAAAGCTGACAATGGCCGCTTCACGCAAGCCATAGATACGCGGATGACGGGGTTGGGTAAAGAGCGACCACATTAATAGCGCAATCGCCAGAAACCAGGCTACTGCTGATAAGTTAACATGCACTACTAATGCTTCGGCAAAGCTGGATTTGATAAAAGATTTTTCGGCAAAGCGTGACGCCCTGCCAGCGAGAAGTATTAATGGCCCTAAGCCAGAAATAGCCAATGTAGCCACTGCCAGCCACAGCCAATAGCGGGTGGTGCTAGTGGTGTTTGATGAGGAAAATGGGAGAGAAAAATCTGGTTTTTCCATGGGCGCTCCGCTATAGTATGCCTGATTTAAAGGCAGAGCTTAGAGCGTGGCCTTTTTTATTTCCACAAATTTATCAGATTTATCCGTTATGCACGCGTCTTTACGCCGACAATTGGCTATCTGGCTGTTTTTGACAGCGGGATTTGTGTTTATCATGATTGTGGTGGGCGGACTTACGCGGCTTACCGAGTCTGGGCTTTCAATTGTAGAATGGAAGCCCGTTAGCGGCACGCTGCCGCCACTGTCCTCTGAAGCATGGCAAGAGGAGTTCTCGGCCTATCAGACCAGCCCCCAATATCAAAAAATTAACCACGGTATGACACTGGAGGAGTTTAAGGGAATTTTCTGGCTGGAATATTGGCATAGGGTAGGAGGGCGTTTGATAGGCATAATCTTTTTACTGCCTATGTTGTATTTTATGCTTCGCCACCGCTTGCCGCCGTGGGTAAAGTGGCGCGTAACGGGTATTTTTGCGCTGGGTGGGCTGCAAGGTGCCATTGGTTGGTACATGGTTAAAAGCGGATTGGTGGATATGCCTCACGTCAGCCCTTATCGCCTTTCTTTACATTTGGGCGTGGCGTTTTTAATTATGGCAGCTTGTATTTGGGTGGCGCGGGAAATTCTGGATAATCGCGCTGAAACTTCATGCGTGGCTTCGCCTAAAGCTGCATCGGCTCTGGCAGCGCTGGTATGCGGATTTACTTTTATTCAGGTGGTGCTGGGTGCATTGGTTGCAGGTCTGGATGCAGGGCTAACCTTTAACACCTTTCCTTTGATGGATGGCCGGTTTGTCCCGAAAGATGTGTATATGCTGGAGCCACTATGGCGTAATCATTTTGAAAATATTGCAATGGTGCAGTTTCAGCATCGTATAGGAGCGTATATTTTAACGGCGCTGATTGGTTTTTTTGTATTTATCGCATGGCGAAGTGCAAACAATACTAGAATGAAAGTGCAGCTTGTGCTAATGGTAGCGCTCTTGCTGCTGCAAATTGTGCTTGGCATAAGCACCTTGTTACTGGTTGTGCCAATAGTACTCGCCTCTAAACATCAGGCGGTGGCAGCTATACTTTTCGCCCTGACTGTATGGGTGTGGTATGACTTTAATCGCTTGACCAAGCAGGCGAAAAAAGATGGGAAGCCAGTTGCCGCTGGCATGGAAGCAAAATGGCAAACTGCTGCAACAAAAAATTGACCGCTTAAGCTACGGTCTATGCAGCGCTTGCCCAAAAGGCAGATACAGACGACATGAAATATGATTACGAAGCGCAGTTTCAGACCGCTATTAATGCACTGAAAAGAGAAGGCCGCTACCGTGTATTTATGGATCTAACCCGCCATGCGGGAAATTTCCCTAATGCCACCGATGAGCGTAACGGCGAAGATATTACCATTTGGTGCAGCAATGATTATTTAGGCATGGGGCAACACGCCAAAGTGTTGGATGCAATGCATAGCACTATCGCCCGCATGGGCAGTGGCGCAGGTGGAACACGCAATATTTCCGGCAATCACCATAGCGTGGTGCAGCTTGAAAAGACACTGGCGCAGTTGCATCATAAGCAAGCAGCGCTGGTATTTACCAGTGGCTATGTAGCGAATGAAGCTTCCTTGAGCACACTTGGAAAAACCTTGCCAAACTGCGTTATTTTTTCCGATGAATGTAATCACGCCTCTATGATTCACGGCATCCGTAATAGCGGTGCAGAAAAGCATGTGTTCCGCCATAATGACGTTGCGCATCTGGAATCACTGCTGCAAAAAACCGACCCTTCGCGACCAAAAATTATTGCCTTCGAGTCGGTGTATTCCATGGATGGGGATATTGGGCATATCGAGAAATTTTGTGATCTGGCTGATAAATACGGAGCCATGACCTATCTGGATGAAGTGCATGCGGTGGGCATGTATGGCGAGCATGGTGCAGGTATCGCCGAGCGCGATGGGCTGATGGATCGTGTTACGCTCATTCAGGGAACTTTGGGCAAGGCGTTTGGGTTGATGGGAGGGTACATCACCGGCTCTGAGCGCATGATCGACATGATCCGTTCTTACGCGCCCGGATTTATATTTACCACAGCAATGCCCCCAGCGCTGGCGGCAGGTGCGCAAGCCAGTATCGAACATTTGATGCATAGCAATGCCGAACGTGAAGGGCAGCGCCGCGCCGTGGCAGAAGTCAAGACACGTTTGCGCGATGCTGGTATTCCGATGCTGGAAACCGAAACCCATATTGTGCCTGTGATGATTGGCGATCCGGTATTATGCAAACAGGCTTCGGATATGTTGCGCGAGCATTATAATATCTATGTGCAACCGATTAATTTCCCTACTGTGCCCCGTGGTACAGAGCGGTTGCGCATTACGCCGTCACCTTTGCACAGCGCCGAACAAATCGATCAGTTGGTGAATGCGCTAATTGGGATTTTTGCCGAATTGCGGCTGGAGCGCATTGCGGCCTAGCATAATTGTTCTTACGTTCACAATATTGTAATACTTTCATGGTATTGTTGCTGACTTGCTTAAAAGAATTAATAACAGGCGCGTGACAGTTTGCTGACTTAGTAAACTGTTAGGAACAGCAAATGATAAAAACACCAAAATGGTTGGAGCGACTTACTGCCGGCGGCATAGCTGCGTCGATAATTGGTGCCGGAACGA
Source organism: Alphaproteobacteria bacterium (assembly GCA_022450665.1). Taxonomy (GTDB): domain Bacteria; phylum Pseudomonadota; class Alphaproteobacteria; order Rickettsiales; family VGDC01; genus JAKUPQ01. The sequence goes on from JAKUPQ010000012.1 coordinate 31,814, forward strand.
ATGTTGCCGACCATTTGTTTAACCATTATGGCGATGCTGGCAAACCCGGCGCGGTAATGGATTTGAACGAAAATAATGGCATGCTGGTGCGTGACATTAGTGGCAAGCCTGCTTTCTCCAATTATTTTAAAAGCGATGATCCTTCGGATATGCGCATAAGCATAAGCATCGCTACCGATGAAGAAATTCCCGAAAATTTTACAAATAAATGGGGGCAGCTCACAAAACTGCGTCAAAAAAATATTTCTTCCCGACTTCCTTCTGAAGACTTTCGGCCTATTTCTCCCCAACTTGCAGAAGTTATTGAAGATACATATGCGCAAATAACAAAGTTTACGAATATCAAATTTGATGTGCAGCACAATAATAATGATGCCGATATAATTGTTGGGGGCTACGCCACAGATACAACAATTACTGGATTCGCCAGTTTTCCGCAGGAGCTGTTGAAGGGGTTAACCCGTAAAAAAGATGAACAAGGCTTTTTGATTCTTAATGCGGCAGAAATGGATAGAAGAATTGATAGTGGCAATAAAGACGGTGCGATGCACACGATTGCCCATGAAATTGGTCACAATTTAGGTATACTTCATCCATTTGATCGCCATGTAGATACCGCACTTACTGACCATCAGCAAGAAGCTATATCTACCATGGCGTATACAAGCTCCACACAAAATAGCATTGCTTCTACTGATATAAAATCTGGCTATGGCGCGTTGGATATTAATATCTTGCGCAAAGCAGTAGTAGAGCTAGGCGGCGAGGTGCCAAAGCTGAATGAGGAAAATAACACCTATTCTTTAGGCCAACTGGCTGAAGACCAGCAGAAGGATACAAAATCAACCTTTGGCGGAAGCGTATATTCGCTACCTGCTGCCACGGTAGTGGATAATGGTGGCGCCACCAATACACTCACGGGAACATCAGGCGATGACTTGCTGGTAACCGAAGCTGGAGATTGCGGGCTTATTAACCGTAACGATAAAAAAGCACGTATTGAGCGTGATGGGCAAGCCTATTGCCTTGTGGAGGGGGAGTTTTCGATCATTAAAAGCGGCTCTGGTGATGATCTGATTATTACTGCCGCAAACGAAGAACAAACCGTTTATACCCGAACGGGCAAGCAAGATGTTGCCGTATTTGAGACAGGTGACCTCACCCTTTCTGCCTCACCCCGTATAGAGGCATATGAAGATAAAAATATAGCGCAACAACTAACAAGTCTTTTCGCTGACCCTGTAACAGCAGGTGGCAATCGTGGAAAAGAAGACCTGACTTCCATAACGCTGCATCATTCATTGTTTCAAGATGCGGATGCAATGGCGCATGAAGAAGGTAATGACATAAAAATTAATTTTACAGCAGAATCCGGACGTGACACAGGTTCCATTACAATCAAAAACCAAACATTAGATTTGCAGGGTGTGGATCAGCTACGTGTAATTAACGACGAAGGCGATGTGATTTCACAAATTGATAGCTTTGATTATAAAACCGCAGAACAATGGAATAGCGATGTGCTTGCACCAACCCAACAAGCGGTACTTGCATACCAACACCAATTGGATGCGAGTGAACAGGATCGCGACTCGGAAGATACAGTTCGAGGAGCAATGCAGAAATATGTTGGAGCTCAAGGGGTATGGACAAGAGTACCAACGAATAATGGCAATTCACATACAGCCGAAAGCGGCGCGCCTCCAATAAAGAAAGATGCGGATGCTGTGAATGAGCTTCCATTTGCCACAAGAATTACAAGACAAAAAAACGAGGAAAGAAATGGCTCAACAGTTTCAATTTAAAAATAATAACTATGAATACCTTATTGCTAAAGCCAGTGGGCAAACGCACATATATCTTCCCGGTGGTGGTGGCGGTGGCGGCGGATCTGGCGGCGGTATAATGGCGGGTATTGCTGCCACTGTGGCAGCAGGGGCTGCAGCATTGGGTCTGGGCATTGCAGGACACGATCAGAATCAAGATCCCAGGGATATTGAAGAGCTTACCAAATTTGATAAAGGTGAAGAACCGTTGAAAGATTCCAATGGGGATCTTGCCTTTGCCAATTATTTTGAGGACGGCGTAGCCGATGAAGATAAGGTGCTCAAGGTAAGTCTTGCCACCAAGCTACCTCAGGAGTTTAACAATGGTACACAAATTGGCGATTACCTTGATTCGGTAGTAAATAATTCCCGCAGCCACACCACACGCGTAGAGCCATATTGGACAACGGTGTGCCACACCCGTGGCAGCGGAGAAACCACATATACTGAGTGCACCCCTGAGCTTCGCACACGTATTGTGACGGATCATCACCACTATAGTGAACGGTTGGATATAGATAGCGATTTTCGACCAACCACCGAGGCACAAAAAGAGCAACTCGAAAAATATTTTGAAGCATTTTCTGACCTTACCGGCATTAAAGTAGAGGTGGGAGAGAATTTAGAAGATGCAAATATATATATCGGTAATTTTTCTAATCCACCCAACAACTATCGTGGCCGGTTGGATTATGTGGATCCATCGTTTGTGGCAAGCTACCCCGAAGGTTCAGTGACTGACAGAGGCCCGGGTTTCGAACGCAATGTGCTTTTGCTCAATGATATGAACAGAGCCCACGATGAAGGGTTGGGCGAGCATATAGGACGCCCTTTAGGGTTTGAAAGCGGCAAAGTAAATGGTGTAACGCTGCGTGATTCACTTAAAAAGATGGGTTTCCCCGTTAAAGCTTTGGCAGTTGAAGACAATGTCTATGATGCGGAGAATATTCCTAACGTTAGCCCGGAATTGGTTGATAAAAATGTAGTGGCCGATGGTGGTGGTGTAAACAAGCTGATAGGGACCGATGGCAATGATGTTCTGGTGGTTGGTGAAGATGAGTGCGGCTATACCAAAATGCCGAAAAACAAGCTAACCAATATTGCATCAAATGGCAAAAAATACTGCATTGCAGAAGGAGACATAAGCGTTGTAAAGGGGGGTGAAGGTGACGACTTGCTTATAATTGATAAAGGCAGCGACACCACATTTGAAACCGGACCGGGCGATGATCGTATTACGCTGTATCGCAGCAATATAGGCAATGCCACAATTTTGTCTAACCCAGATGAAGATGGCAAAAATACGCTGTATCTCAGTGAAAGAAATGCCAGTCGGGGAGAAATCGTTGCCAATATACAAGAAGGCGAAATGGAGTTGAACTTTATCGAGAACAAGCATGTTGTCGGTACGGTTACCTTACCCCATCAAACCGAGGGCGGAGGAATTGATAAGATCGCCGTGGTAAAGGATAATGGAGATGAAATTTTCAAAACTGATGTAAAGAACATCACAACCGCGCAAGAGATGAACGAGAAAGTCTTGGAGCCAATGGCACAAGAAGTAAAAGCGCATATCGCAGAGCAAAATGCACAAGCTGCGCCTGGTAGATGGAGTATGAAAATACAAGATATAAAGGACATAGGCCCTAAAGTGCAGCTATAAAAATCCAGCTTGTAATGTGAAGCAGTTGCGCTAAAAGCGTTTTTGGTATTTTATAGAATGCCTAAATGCTATGTTAACTGCAATTGTGAACAAAGGGTGATGCAGAATTATGCCAACGCTGGAAAAACTAATTGATGGATTTAAAGTCTACAAAGCTACTACCTATCAGAAAGATAGGGATTTAATAACCCATCAGCTCATGGCGAATATTCAGCCTAGCACCCTTGTGATTACCAGTAGTGATTTGCATATCGCCCCAGAGATGCTAACCGGATGTACCCCGGGAGACATGTATGTGATTCGTCTTAAGGCGGGCATTGTGCCACCATTTGTACAAAGCAAAGTCAGCGGATTCACGGCTACGCTCGAATTTGGCGTCATGAATTTATCGGTAGAAAATATTATTGTGCTAGGGCATAGCCATAATGATGGACTGCAAATGTTGCTCGATGGCGGCCATTACACTACCGATTCAGATCCGCTACGTGCGTGGCTGGGCCATGCGCATGATGTATATGAAGCGGTAAAAAAGGATATGGCAAGCCATAGCCGCGAACAACAGGAAAAGGCAATGGAGCTGGAAACTATTGTTATGAATATCCGCAATCTATTTACCTATCCGTGGATTAATGACCGCATTCAGGAAAATAAGCTGGAGATATATGGCTGGCACTTCGACATTGAAGATGGCACATTGCTTGGCTACATGCCCACTACAGGGCATTTTGAGGCGTTTGAATAACGTATTAAACGTTATTGTTCCCAAAAAATATTTTTCGGCTTAGCGGTTTCCACAAGAATCTTTTTGACAGATTCCATGTGCAATGCGCTTTGCGCAGGAATAAACATGCTCACCACCGATGTGTCTTTCATGGCTTCGCGCAGTTGCGCTACGGATATTACTGTAGGCAGGTTATAGGCCTTTTTAAGCTGGCGAATTTCCCACCCTTCTTTAATGCCATAAATATGTGTGCCCATCACTTCGGTTATCAGGCTGTTTTGGGTGAGCTGTATATACGCTTGCGCGGTAGCCAGCTTCTCCAGTTCTGCATCTGTGGCGGTTGCGTTATTTATCATCTTATTGCCCCTTGCTCTGCTGCTTTGTCTGAGCCAGCCAAGGCACGTGCAGAGTTTTTGAACTCTTGTAGCGCATCGCTTTCTACTAGCATTACAGGTGTTCTAAACTCGGTTGCGGTTAGCTGATCTTTGTCGTTGCTTAGCACAGAAACCAAATTTTCTTTGTGCTTGGAATTATCTGATGGGAGCAAGCGATCTGCAATGCTTTCTTCATTTGGGTGCGGAAGGATGCTATCACGTTTATCATCTGCATTTAAACGTTTAACCATTAGCTCAACAATAGCAGAATGCACGTCCTCGGCTTTACCAGTGGGTGTATCCTTGTTCATATCGACATCACACAGCAGGCCGGAAAGCGCATCGCCAATGGTTTCTTTTGCTGTATCGCTGTTGCGGTTTACATAGGTAACTCCTGTAGATTCCAGCGCTTTTTTGAGCGGATCAGATATATCAACAGAGCCTGTAACCAAGGTTTGCCCACGGCCATTATCTGCATTAGCGTTATTGATTACATATAAAAACTCATCGCGATCTTCGCCTTTGTCATCCTTGGTTTTTACATTCACCATAGTTGCGGCCACACCGGTTTTGGATGTGTTTGCGGAGATTATATGAGTGGGGGCATCAATATCTTCTTCTGTGGTGAGTGTATATTCGTTGAAAATACTATCTATTGCCTGTGATTTTAGTTGCGGAATGGCCAGCGAAATCAAATAGCTTTCGGCGTCGGCAAGCTTACCAGATGGCAGACTGGTAACATCTTCGAGCGGCTTTTCTTCTTGAATAATCTGCTGACGTTTTTGCGCGGCGGGGCTGCCATCTTTTAGATTAACTTCATTAGTATGGGTTTCTACACTAATGACGTCATGAAGTCCTACTTCTTCAGAATCGCTATAGGGTGTTGCAAGCTGCATTTCGGCGGTGCGCAAGGTGAGGCGGTCTACGCCTTTATCTTCTGATACACGTGTCAAAGCTAAGGCAAGGCCATTGGGGCTGACAATTTTATCATCGGGAGTATCGGGCGAAATATCGGGATTATTTTTGCGTATATATTCCACCAATAATTCTTGCGATGCTTTTAGGTTATCTGGCAGGTCAACCTGTTCTGATTTGTCTGCGTTCAGCAAATTAGCAATCAGATAATCTTCATTTAAATCGATCTCATGCTTGTTTTTTGGAACGGTAATGCCATGCTCGGCTGCCTGATGCAACAGATAGGCCTGTAATTTTGGTTTGCCTTCAGTTGTAGTGGATATTTCATTGGCAATAACATCTGCTAAGCGTTGACCATAATCGCGCGCTGCATGTTCATCTTCAACGGGATATTGCCTTTCAAGCGTGGTGAGGTCAAGATCGGGATCCATCTGCTCGCCCCCATCATCTTTGGTGGCTTTTGGCTTAACAACTAAGGCGTCATCCATGTGTTTCATCATTTTGCGCATACCAATGGCGGTGCGTGCGGCATAGCTTGAATCTATTTCTGCAAGAATTCCGGCATCGTACGCCTCGTCGTCATGCGCCGCATACTCTTTATGCAAATCTGAGTTAGGATTTATGATTTGCGACCATTTGTCATAGAATCCGGCTAGCTGTCCGGATGCTTTATCCACATCCTGCCAGTTTTCAAGCATTTGCATTTGCAGTGCGGGTACGGCTTCTTTTTCTTCTTCAGTAAGGCCGCGCATACGATGGGAGGCCAACAAGCGTGAGAATTTATCAGGGTCTTCATCAATAGTATCTTTTTGCGATTGATACAGCGTTGATACGGGCAGCCCCGTGATTTTCTGACAAATACGTGCCTGTATATCCTGCTCCGTAGGCTTACCAATCACATGCGCGTGCATACGGTCATAATTAGACTTCGATAAATCATGGGTAGAATAACCATCCTCGGCTAAGTTGCCGGTAAGCGAAAGCATGAAATTATCGCCTAGTTCTGAATTTCTAACGGTTAATGATAAGCCACCTTTTGAAAGGGTGCATTCGCTTTTTCCTCCGTTTATTACCTCAAGTATAACTTGCAGTTTATCTTGCGTGCCAATTTGGGCCTTAGTGTATTCATCGCCAATTATGGGTCGATCTTCAATGATGGCGTTTGATAATGCACCAAACTGCAATTTAAGCCCTATGGGATTCTTATCGGTATCAATACCTTCTGCTTTTGCCACCTGATTAATTATAGATAGAATGTGTTCGTTATGCGCTTCAGCGGCGGCTTTATCTTCCTTTGATGCATCGTCATCGGGAGTAATAAAACGAACATTTTCCCAATCTACCGAAGCTACACCATCGCTATTTGTACTATAAGCATTCCCCAACGCGTCTTTAAGTGACTTTCTTGAAACGCCGTTCAATCCGCCATCCGCCATTTTTTTATCAAGCTGGTCGTAAACACTTTTACTTTTATCCTGATCCAACACAGTTTCGAAAAGCAAGTCGCCTAAGTCACGACCGCTACAATCGGCAAATATTGCGCCATCTTTAGAGCGCAAATTTGCGTGATGCTGCGCCATAAAAGTTTTGCCGGATCCAGGCTCACCCAATATCAACTCTAATCTATTAATGGGCTTATTAGGGGTGACAGATTTGGGTTGGCGTTGTAAATGCCCCTCTTTATACATCGCAAGCATACTAGGAGTAGGTAATTCACGGATTACTTTGCCAAAAACTACATTGGCATCTTGATCGGAATGAATCTCTATAAAACTTTTATTGCCTTTTAAAACGCCGACTTCAGCAGTTCTACCACTGGTCGCGTCTTTGGGGTCGAGCGTCATGGGTATAGGGGTGTTGGTGGTACCAATTTGAACAATATGACGTTTTGCTGTTTCAGTAGGCTTCATGGTATTTTTCCTATTAAATATGCCGGTTCTGGTGGCTATCTTTCGTTTACTTCCAAGCCGCCTCTTTCTACAGAAAACGCGGTCGTGAATCTATCATAATGGGTCATTTTTACGCCTTGTGGAATTGCAGGCGCCACAATGCTTTGTTGAATGCGGTTGGTAAGTTTGCTTAGCTTCATTCTTTGGGCATCACCCGTGGTGGAGTTAGTGCCGGGGCATTCTTGTTCTTTGTTTGTTGCGACAGAAACGGAATTTCCATGGCGCTGCTCAAGGCCTTTTGCCATTATTTCCATATCGGTTACTTTTTTGTAATTAATTATGGCAAAGTCAAGGCTTGCATTGGGGCAGGTTTTTAAAAACTTGCTGAGAACTACTTTTGATTGCTCCGTGTCACCTAAATCTCCATCTGACACAACGGTAATATGCGTGTTGCCCACCATGGTATCACTGCTTGGGCCAGTATCCCGAAGCATGTCGATAATGCTGGG